>CAWVVS010000006.1:0-21549 GCA_963933655.1 uncultured Candidatus Thioglobus sp.
CGTCGTTTTTACCCAAATTTACATACACACCGTTTTTGGGTTGAAGCTGAGAACCGTTTTGTTAAATTAAAGTTATCTGCAAAAGGCCTACGTATTATTGATAAAAAAGGCATAGAAACTGTTTTGGCAGAAATCCGCACTCGCGGCGAAAAGGTTTAAGGAGATATTATGAGAGAAAAAATTAAATTGGTGTCTTCAGCAGAAACAGGCCACTATTACACAACAACCAAAAACAAACGCCTTCACCCTGAAAAAGTTGAAGTTAAAAAGTTTGATCCAGTTATCAGAAAACACGTTATTTATAAAGAGGCTAAAATTAAATAAGCCCCTGTGAATTAACAATAAAAAAGCCGCTTAAAAGCGGCTTTTTTATTGTCTCCTTGCCTAACTGGCAAGGATGTTTTCTAATGGAACTTGAGCAACAGTGTCTTGATAGTCTGACAACTGGTCAAAGTTTAGATATTGATAGATATCACCTTCAAGCGGTTCGATGTCTTTCATTAAATCGAGGTATTCTTCAACACTTGGAAGGTATCCCAATTTCGCAGAAATTGCTGCAACTTCAGCCGAGGATAGGTAAACATTTGCGCCATCGCCTAAACGATTAGGGAAGTTACGAGTTGACGTAGAAACAACTGTGGCGTTGTCTTTAACTCGCGCTTGGTTGCCCATACACAGAGAGCAACCAGGAATTTCAGTATGCTCTGTTAGTCTTTCGAAGGTTTTATATACGCCTTCTGCACGGAGTTGTTTTTCGTCCATTCTGGTTGGTGGTGCAATCCACAATTGGGTAGAAAGTTCGTCTTTGTCTTTTAACAATTGTGCAGCCGCTCTAAAGTGGCCGATGTTTGTCATGCATGAGCCGATAAATACCTCATCAATCGGCGTATTGGCGACCTCAGAAAGCAACTTCACATCATCTGGATCGTTAGGGCAAGCCACAATTGGTTCTTTGATTTCGTTAAGGTCAATTTCAATGACTTCAAAGTACTCACAGTCTTTGTCTGCCTTAAGCAATTCTGGCTTATCAAGCCATCTTTGCATCGCTTGAATTCGTTTGGCAATTGTTTTCTTATCGTTATAACCTGCATCAATCATTGAGGTCAATAGAGTGATGTTGGAGCGTAGATATTCTTCAATTGGCGCTTTATTTAACTGTATCGCGCAACCATTTGCCGAGCGTTCAGCAGATGCATCAGCAAGTTCAAAAGCTTGTTCAACTTTAAGATCACCCAAGCCTTCAATTTCCAATACACGGCCAGAAAACACATTTTTCTTGCCGGATTTTTCTACCGTTAGTAAGCCTCTTTGGATAGCCACATAAGGGATGGCGTTAACCAAGTCACGAAGTGTGATGCCCGGTTGCATTTCACCCGTAAATCGAACCAAGACTGATTCAGGCATATCGAGTGGAAGAACGCCGATAGACGCACCAAAAGCCACTAAACCAGAGCCAGCTGGAAAGCTAATTCCAATTGGGAAACGAGTATGAGAGTCACCACCCGTGCCCACTTCGTCGGGCAACAACATACGGTTAAGCCAAGAGTGAATAATGCCATCACCCGGTCTCAGCGCAACACCACCTCTTGATTGCATAAAATCAGGCAAAGTGTGTTGCAGTTCTAGATCGATTGGTTTTGGATAAGCAGCTGTATGACAAAAGCTTTGCATTACCAGGTCCGCTGAGAATCCCAAACAGGCAAGTTCTTTTAACTCGTCTCGTGTCATTGCACCCGTTGTGTCTTGTGAACCTACCGTTGACATGCGCGGTTCACAATAAGTGCCAGGGCGAATGCCTTTTACACCACACGCTTTACCGACAATTTTTTGTGCCAAGCTAAAGCCTGCGTCACTGCTACTTGGATCTTGCGGGCGAAGAAAAATATCACTCACCGGTAAGCCAAGGTCGTTTCGGGTTTTATCCGTTAAGCCGCGACCAATAATAAGAGGGATGCGTCCGCCAGCTTGAACTTCATCTGGCATCGTCGTTGGTGCCAACTCAAAAGTAGAGAGAGTTTCGCCAGCGGCATTGATAATAACACCTTCGTATGGTTTGATGGTAATCTCATCGCCCATGGCAAGTTTTGAAACATCACATTCGATAGGCAGTACGCCTGAATCTTCAGCTGTGTTGAAGAAAATCGGAGCAATTTTGCCACCCAGAACCACGCCACCACCATTCTTATTGGGAATGTAGTCAATCGGGTTGCCCATGTGCCAAAGTACAGAGTTAATCGCAGATTTACGTGATGAGCCTGTACCGACCACATCACCAACATAAGCAAGTGGCAGCCCTTTTTCTTGTAGTTTTGCAATGGTCTCAAATGGCTTGTTCATTTTTTTGACAAGCATAGAATTGGCGTGCAATGGAATATCCGGTCGCGACCAAGCCTCAGTAGCAGGCGAAAGATCATCGGTATTGGTTTCACCATCAACGCGGAAAACAACCACCTTAATTTCTTCTGGCATGACGTCTTGAGAGGTAAACCATTCTGCATTAGCCCAAGAGTCAACGACTTTTTTTGCAAAGGCGTTATTTGCTGACTTCTCAACAACGCCTTGGTAGGCTTCGTAAATAAGAATCGTGTGTGATAATGCTTCGCAGGCAGCTTCAGCTGTTGCGTCAATATCCAAGAGTTCAATGAGTGCGTCTATGTTGTAGCCGCCAAGCATTGTACCGAGTAAAAATGTGGCATGCTCCTGAGTGATTGCTTGGCAAGTTTGTTCGCCCTTGGCAACGTGAATTAAAAAACCTGCTTTCACATAAGCCGCTTCATCGACGCCCGGCGGCACTCGATGCGTTAGCAATTCTAAATAGAAATCATCATCAGAGCCCTCAATTAGATGATCAACGACCGATTTGGTTTGTACAGCATTAAGAGCTAATGGTGGAACATTGTCTGCTTTTCTTTCTTCGCAGTGCTTTAGGTAGTCTTTCTTCATTGGGATATTCTCGGTAAGTGATGATTCAATAACAGCGTATAATTTTAGCATTTTTGTGGTGCAGACCTAATTCTATTGACTCAATTGTTCAGATTATGAAATTTAATGCTCTAACATCCATCTCCCCAATCGACGGACGCTACTTTGAAAAAACCAGCGACCTCAAAGAAATTTTCAGTGAATTTGGTCTAATTAAATACCGAGTTTTGGTCGAGGTTCGTTGGCTGCAAGCAATGTCATCAAATCCGCAAATCCCTGAAGTTCCTGACTTTGATAGCGCCACCAATCAATCGCTAGATGCCATTGTTGAGAATTTTTCTCTAGAAGATGCTGAGGCGGTCAAAACCATTGAACGCACAACCAATCACGATGTGAAAGCGGTTGAGTACTTTTTAAAAGACAAAGTTGTTGGCAACGCGGCACTTGAACAAGTCAGCGAGTTTATTCATTTCGCCTGCACATCGGAAGACATTAACAATTTGTCACACGCTTTGATGTTAACTGACGGTCGCAAAGTACTGCTAAATCAAATGCAAAGTTTGGCAAATTTAATAGCAACTTTAGCCAAAAATAATGCCGAAATTCCAATGCTATCTAGAACGCACGGTCAAACAGCTTCACCTACTACGCTGGGTAAAGAAATGGCTAATTTTGCAGCCAGATTAAACCGTCAAATTAGCCAGTTTCAGCAAGTGAATATCATGGGAAAATTTAATGGCGCTGTGGGTAATTTTAACGCTCATATTAGTGCGTACCCTGATGTTAATTGGCAAGTTGTCTCCCAAAATTTTATTGAGAGTTTGGGTGTTAGTTATGCGCCATATACTGCACAAATTGAGCCACACGATTACATTGCCGAGTATTACCACGCACTGAATCGCTTCAATACGATTTTGATTGATTTTTGCCGCGATGTTTGGGGTTATATTTCATTGGGCTACTTCAAGCAAAAAACAATTGCTGGTGAAGTGGGCTCCTCAACAATGCCGCACAAAGTAAACCCGATTGATTTTGAAAATGGCGAAGGTAATTTGGGTCTTGCTAACGCAATCGCTGAGCACTTGGCAAATAAATTACCAATTTCACGCTGGCAAAGAGATTTGTCGGACTCTACCGTACTTAGAAATCTGGGCGTTAGTTGTGCTCATTCTCTGATTGCTTTTGCATCAATTGCCAAAGGCATTTCAAAGCTAGAAACAAACGAAGCAAAACTGCTCGAAGACCTTGATAATGCATGGGAAGTTTTGGCTGAACCGATTCAAACGGTGATGCGACGTTACGGCGTTGAAAACCCTTATGAAAAGCTGAAAGAGCTTACTCGAGGACAGAAAATTAATGCCCAAATTTTGCAAGATTTTGTAGACACTTTAGACATCCCAGAAGAAGCCAAGAAATCCTTGGCACAACTTTCCCCAATGAACTACATTGGCGACGCGATCAAGCTGGCAAAAAACATTTAAGAGACCTCTTAAAGCTGATATAATTTCCCGCCTTTACAACCCAACAATCACAAAGGAGCAAAAAACCCATGGTTAAGATTAGAATGGCCCGAGGTGGAGCGAAGAGAAAACCTTTTTATTCGATTGTAGCGACAGACTCTAGAAAGCGTAGAGACAGTGGTTACATTGAGCGTATTGGATTTTTCAATCCAGTAGCGCGCGGACAAGAAGTAAGACTTCAACTCGACGAAGACAGACTGGCATATTGGATATCTCAAGGTGCACAGATTTCAGATCGCGTTAAGCAACTTGTTAAAGAACACAAAGACCCTTCAATTCGTGAAAAGCGAGTAGCAGCAGTAGATGCTAAATTAGCAGCAGAAACAGCCAAAGTTGCCGCAGCTGAAAAAGCAGCAGCAGACGCAGCAGCTAAAGAAGCAGCAGAGGCGAAAGCAGCTGAAGAAGCAGAAGCAAAAGCAGCAGCTGAGGCAGAAGCCGCAGCAGCAGCAGAAGCTAAGGCAGAAGAAGCACCAGCTGAAGAAGTAAGCGAAGAAGCACCAGCAGAAGACAAAGCCGCTGAGTAATTCTCTGTCTCACACGTCAGAACAAAACGATGAAAAGCTGTTGGTCGGAAAGATCAACGGCTTTTTTGGTGTTAGAGGCTGGGTAAAAATTTTTTCCCACACCGAACCCAGAGACAACATCCTTAATTACCAACCTTGGTGGTTTATGGATAAGGGCGAATGGAAAACCATTGAAATCACCAATGGTCGCGAGCAATCGAAAACTATTGTTGCCCACGTCAAAGCTATTGACAGTCGCGAACAAGCTCAACATCTTTTGGGCCTTGAGCTATATATTAGTAAATCCCAATTACCAGAACTCGTTGATGACGAACTCTATTGGCATGAGTTGAGTGGCATGCGTGTCATCACCGTTGATCGTATTGAATTAGGCGTTGTTGATCAAATAGTGGCAACAGGTGCCAACGACGTGATTGTCGTCAAAGGCAAAAAAGAACACTGGATTCCATATATTGAGCCGTTTTTGGTTTCATTGGATCGTGAAGAAAGACTAATAACTGTCGATTGGGATGAATCGTTTTAGCTTAAAGTAGCTATAATTGCAATGTGTTATCAATGGCACGCTGAATTTAGGAGTATGAGAACATGATAAGAAAAACAATAGAAAACAAAATAGAAGCCACTATTTTTGGCAGCCGATGGTTACTAGCCCCTTTTTATTTGGGCTTGGTGGTCAGCATTGTGCTCTTATTTATTAAATTTGCACAAGAGTTGTGGCATTTGACTGGTCAGGTGTTTGTTACATCTGAGAGCGATATGGTTATTGGTATTCTTGCTTTGATTGACATGTGCCTGGTAGCAAGTTTGCTCTTGATGATTATTTTTAGTGGTTATGAAATCTTTGTTTCTAAAATTGATGTAGCGGATCATAAAGACCGCCCAGAGTGGATGGGTAAGCTTGATTTCTCTGGATTAAAACTTAAAGTGATCAGTGCTATTGTAGCGATTTCTGCTATTGATTTATTAAAAACCTTTGTGAATATGCCCGAACAAATGTTAGAGGGCGACGTCGATAATGTTAAGTGGAAAGTTATTGTTCATATGGCGTTTGTGATTTCTGGTGTACTGTTTGCTGTAATGGACAAAGTGGCAGCAGATACAAAAAGACATTAGTTGACGATTAGCGATAAAGGATGGATATTTCACCGCTAAAAGTATTTAACAACGCTTAAATTCCTTCATTCTCAAAATTTCCGAAATTTTGATTTCCGCACTTTTGGTGCCGTGTTTTTTAGTGATAAAACACTAAAATTGGGCTATTTTCACTAAAAAATATCGTTTTTAAGCCTTTTTGATCAAGGACAACCCTTATTCATTGATATTTTTGACTTCATTTCGATTTTTTCCGCTATTTTTTGGTTGAGGGGATCGTTTCTCACCAGTTCTCTAAAATATATTGACTTTATTTCACAGTGCATTAGTTGCATTGATTTGTTAGTGAGATAAGTCAAGCTCTAAGTGTATTAACCACTAATTGTTCAAAAAAACGATGGTTTATTCACACCATTTCAGTGGCTTTTTAGTATTTGGTTTTTGCTAAGTGTTTTTCAATTTTAAGTGATTAACTATATTGACTCGTTGTCTGGTTCATAAATATCTTCTTCGTCTTTAAAGCCATGCCTGTCTACTTTAAGGTCGTGAATAATGCCATCATTTACGCTGTAAATCCAGCCATGTACTTGTAGTTTTTGTCCGCGTTGCCATGCAGTTTGCACAATTTTGCTTCGCGATAAATTGGACACTTGCCTGATAACATTAATTTCACACATGCGATTTATGCGATCTTCTTCTGAATCGAGTTTTTTCAATTCTTTTTGGTTGAACCAGAAGTGATCTTTAACGGAGCGCAACCAGTAATCACTAATACCTGCATTGGTATTTTCCATTGCAACTTTGATGCCACCACAGCCGTAGTGACCACAGATGATAATGTTTTCTACCTGCAATACGTCGACCGCGTATTGGATGACCGATTGACAATTAAAGTCAACATGCTTCACTAAGTTGCCGACATTGCGATGAACAAACAATTGTCCGGGCATTAATCCTACAATCTCATTGGCGGGTACACGGCTATCAGAGCAGCCAATCCAAAGGGATTTTGGTGATTGTTGTTTTGCAAGAGTGGCAAATAAATCCGGCTGTTCTTCGGAGACTTTTTGCGCCCAATGCCTGTTGTTTACTAATAATTTTGATGCATCCATAATTGCTGCTTATTATATTTGGCATTATCATAACATTCAAGAGCAATTGCATGGTTCTGTGTTGTTTTTTTATGAGCTCAGTCTAATTTGCAACTATTCACTCAAAAAAGCACTTGATTGACTCGATATTGTAATAGAATCTTTCCTAGTCAATGTTTAAATGTCAAAATGACCAAAGGCACTTTCTCTAATTAAGCGTATTTAATGAGCTGGATAACTAAAATATTTCCTTTTTTATTGTGGATTAAAGAGTTAAAAAATCCCGAGGTTTTAAAGGCAGATACTATTGCAGGTGCAACCGTGGCGCTGGTGCTGGTGCCGCAATCAATGGCTTATGCACAGCTAGCAGGCCTTGGCCCTCAATACGGCTTATACGCTTCTTTCTTGCCCGTGATGATTGCTGCATTGATGGGCTCATCAAGACAGCTCAGTACAGGACCGGTTGCGATTGTTTCCCTATTAACCGCAGCTGCACTTGGTGATTTGGCTACCGATCCCGGAAGCTATGCAGTCTACGCAGCACTGTTGGCATTTATTGTGGGCTTGTTTCAATTGATGCTCGGTGTCCTAAGAATTGGCTTTGTCATCAACTTTATTTCACACCCTGTGGTGAATGGTTTTACTAATGCAGCAGCGATCATTGTTAGTGTTTCTCAATTGCATAAAATTTTTGGCATTCGAGTAATAAGCTCTTCGGATACTGATTGGAATGCTGCTTGTCAGCCTATGACGTTGCTTGAAAGGCTGGAACAAACGACAAACAGTGCGATGCATGCTATTTGCAATGCTGATCAAAATTACGAAACTCTATGGCGTTTGATTAGTACTGCATTGGATTATGCTCACATTCCTACGTTAATGATGGCTGCATTGGCCTTTTTAACCATGTTGGTGTTAAAGCGCTTCTATTCAAAAATTCCTGGCACTTTAGCTGTCGTTGTTGTTTCTATATTGGTGTCTTGGGTGGTTGGTTACGAGTCGATGGGGGGTGCTATTGTTGCATCCGTTAGCATTGATAGCGTCTTTAGTTTTAAAGTGCCGAGCTTTGATCTTAAAGCGATGAGCTCACTTTTCATTTTTGCCGTTATCATTTCACTTATTGGTTTTATGGAGGCTTTTTCGGTGGCGAAATCAATGTCGGCCAAAACCAAACAGCGTCTTGACGTCAACCAAGAGTTGATTGGTCAGGGTCTAGCCAATGTCACGTCAAGCTTTTTTCAGGGTTATGCGGTCGCAGGTTCATTTTCGCGTACTTCTGTTAACGCATTGGCTGGTGGTATGACTGGGTTTTCCTCAGTGATCACTGCGTTAATTGTCGGCATTATGTTGTTGTGGTTAACGCCATTGCTATATCACCTGCCTCAAGCAACCCTCGCAGCTGTGATTATGATGGCTGTGTTTCATTTGATTAACTTTGGACCGATATGGCATGCTTGGAAAGTTGAAAAGCATGATGCGATTGTCGGTGTGCTCACTTTTGTTCTCACTCTAATATCTGCGCCGCACCTAGAAAATGGCATCGCTTTTGGCGTGATCCTTTCACTGGGCCTATTTCTATATCGAACAATGCAACCAACTTTTAGTGAACTCTCTGCACGAGAGGGTTCTCGTATTCTTGTTGGTGCGGAGGAGAATCATCTTGAGGGTTGCAAAGTTGTTAGTTTAGTGAAATATAGTGGCTCCTTATACTTTGCAAATGCTGCATATTTTGAAACTAAAATGCTGGAATTGATAGCGCATAATCGTGAACATTTGCAATATATCATTGTTGATGTTGCAGGAATTAATCAAATTGACGCCAGTGGTGAAGAAGTCTTATTGAATCTGGTTGAGTCATGCTCGGAGTCGGGCGTTGAAATTCTATTTGCAAGAATAGAGGGCCTGGACGCTATTTTAGAGAAGGCGGGCTTCAAGGATAGAGTAGGGCAAAATCGCTTCTTCCAACGACGCGCTGATGCATTGCGATATGCATGGCGGGAAATTGGTGATCCTGATGCAGAGCTTGATAGCCCATTAAGGCATCTTATTGATCGCTAAAGGTTTTTGTAGAAAGCCTTAATGAAGTACAGCCCTTGAGGTTCGGCCGTTGGCCCTGCTTTACGCCTGTCTTTACTATCCAGAACCTCTTGTGCCCAGTGAACATCGCGCTCGCCCCTACCGACTTTGAGAAGTGTTCCAACAATATTGCGCACCATGTGATGCAAAAATGCATTGGCTTTGACCTCTAGAAGAACAGTGTCACCACGTTTTGTGATGTTTAGATATTCAATGGTTTTGATGGGTGATTTGGCTTGACAAAGACTATTACGAAAACAAGAAAAATCATGTTCACCCAGCAGTAGGTTTGCTGTTTCTTGCATTTTTTCAATATCGAGGGTTCTAGGCTCCCAAAGGTGTGAATCAGCTTTTAGTGCTGAGCGCACGGGATGATTGAGGATTTTGAATTCATAGGCTCTAGCGTATGCATTAAAGCGCGCATGAAAATTCTCATCCACTTCTTTGGCCCAAGAAAAATTAACATCGGATGGTAGGTTCACGTTGCCACCAAATAACCAAGCTTTGTTTTCACGAACCGCCTCAGTTTCAAAATGAATAACCTGCTCTCTGGCGTGAACACCGGCATCTGTTCGCCCCGAGCAAAAAACACGCACTGGATGATTGGCAACTTTTGAAAGGGCAGACTCAACAACCAGTTGGACGGTTCGGATGCCAGATTTTTGTATTTGCCAGCCGTGAAAGTGGGTGCCTAAGTATTCGACACCGAGAGCAATTTTCATATCAAGCGAATTAGGACTATTTGTTGTAAAATCATTGTTATTATTTTAACAAAGTATTATCACTAAGCTGTTAATACTAACCTTGAGCGACACTGATTAAATGAACACCAAAAACCAACAATCCCAAATCAAAAGACTGTTTTCAGCTTGTACCTATTCGGCGCAAGGTTTTAAGAGCTGCTACCGATCTGAAGCTGCTTTTAGGTTGGAGGTATGGCTTGCAGTTGTCTTACTGCCGTTCGGTTATTTTCTTGGTGAATCGTCAATTGAAAAAGTGTTGTTAATCACCCCTATCTTTGTGGTGCTGATTGTTGAAATGCTTAATTCAGCTGTTGAAGCGGTCGTTGACCGAATTGGCGCGGAGAAACATGAGCTTTCTGGCTTTGCCAAAGACGTGGCATCTGCTGCAGTAGCGCTTTCATTAATATTCTTTCTTATGACGTGGTCGATCATTCTACTCTAGAAAATCTCATCGATCAGCAGGTAGACTGTGTGTTTTTTGATTCGATCGAAAGCACAAATGATTATCTGTTAAAGCAACCTTTTAGCGAAGTTGTCCAATTATGTATTGCCCGTGAACAAACTAATGGAAAGGGGCAGCACGGTCGCGTGTGGTGTAGCCAAAAAGACGGCAGCGTGTTGTTTTCAATCCGGAAAAATTTTGAAGCACGATGCGACCTAAGTGGTTTGAGTTTGGTTGTTGCCTTAGCCATTGTGAAAAGCCTCGAAGAGACCTGTGCAATTGAAAAATTAGGAATTAAATGGCCGAATGATATTTATTTTGGTGATAAAAAGCTCTCGGGAATATTACTTGAAAACCAATTGCATTATGATCAACAGTCCGTTGTTATTGGTGTGGGTGTTAATTACGCATTGGGCGACAATTTAGATTGTGAAACTCCGTGGACCGATTTGACGATGATTAGTGGTAATGTGGCGAATATTACAGTGTTGACTGCCGCTATCATCAACACTATTTTTGTTTATATTGAACGTTTCGAGAAAATGGGTTTTGATTCTTTTCAGAAGGAGTGGGTAAGCCATGACATACTTAAAGGTCGGCGAGTAAAAGTGGGCCGAGAAAACAACCCGTTTGATGGTGAAGTGATCGGCGTGAACAATAAAGGTGCATTACTTATATCAAGCGATAATGGCATTGAAGTCATGTATAGCTCTGAGCATATAAACTACATTTAGGGTAAGATACCTCCACCCACAAAACCATAGAAAAATAGATGGCGAACAATAGATTAGAAGTTAAAAATATATCCAAAACTTATGCAAAACGTGAAGTTGTTAACGACGTTTCTTTTGCTGTCGAAGGTGGTGAAATTGTTGGCTTGCTTGGCCCGAATGGTGCGGGAAAAACAACTTGTTTCTATATTGCTTGTGGACTTGTTAGGTCGGATATGGGCGAGGTGTTTATTAATCACCTCAAGGTTGGTCATTTGCCGATGCACAAACGAGCCAGATTGGGTTTGGGGTATTTACCACAAGAGCCTTCTATTTTCCGAAAGCTAACGGTTGAGAACAATATTATGGCGGTATTGGAGCTCAATAAGGCTCTTCCTTCTGGTCGGCGAAAGCATCGACTAGAAGAGCTGTTGACAGAATTTAATGTTGAGCACATACGTCATATTAAGGGTATCAGTTTATCGGGTGGTGAGCGTAGAAGAGTTGAAATAGCTAGAGCGTTGGCGATGGAGCCAAAATTTATTTTGCTTGATGAACCTTTTGCCGGCGTTGATCCAATTTCGGTGGGCGATATTCAAAAAATTATTTACCAACTTAGGGATAAGGGTATTGGTGTTTTGATTACCGATCACAATTATAGAGAAATGCTGGATACTTGCGATCATTCCTATGTTATGCACTCTGGACAGATCATAGCTGAAGGTAATAAAGAAACAATTCTTTCAAACGAAGACGTTAAAAATGTCTATTTGGGTGAAGCGTCTGGTAAGCACTAAGCCATCCATCACCCTTGGCATTGAATCTTCGTGTGATGAAACCGGGATAGGGATATACAGTTCTGCAGAAGGCTTACTTTCTCATACACTTTTCTCCCAAGTAGAGATTCATGCAGAATACGGTGGTGTGGTGCCTGAAATTGCCTCAAGAGACCACATTCAAAGAGCGATACCGCTGATCAAAGAATCACTAAAAGAAAGTAATTTAACACTCCAAGATTTAACTGGTATTGCATATACGCAAGGTCCAGGTTTGGCAGGTGCTTTACTGGTTGGTAGCTCTATTGCACAGAGCCTCGCTTGGGGTTTAAACATTCCTGCAGTTGGTGTGCATCACATGGAAGGGCACTTATTAGCGCCACTTTTGGCACAAATCAAGCCGCAGTTTCCTTTTGTGGGGTTATTAGTCTCTGGCGGCCACACCTTGCTGGTGGAAGTGTGCGGCATTGGTGATTACAAAATTCTAGGCGAGTCGCTGGATGATGCCGTTGGTGAAGCTTTTGACAAAACGGCAAAAATTCTGGGCTTGGGTTATCCTGGTGGTCCAGCGCTGGCCAAACTTGCTGTTGAAGGTGAGCTGGGTCATTTTAATTTTCCACGACCGATGACCGATCGACCAGGGCTTGATTTTAGTTTTAGTGGTTTAAAGACTTTTGCTAGGAATACTTTTGCCAAAAACCCAAATGAAAAGGCCAACATTGCCAAAGCTTTTGAGGTGGCAGCGACCGAAACACTGATGATTAAATGTCGTCGTGCTTTAGAGCAAACGGCCTTTTCAACTCTCGTTGTTGCAGGCGGTGTCAGTGCCAATACAACACTGAGGCAAGTGCTTGATGAAATGGGTGAAAAATTGAAAGTAACTGTGCATTATCCTGAGCTTGAATTTTGCACTGATAACGGTGCTATGATAGCACTTGCTGGTCATTTTCGCCTCATGGCAGGACAAGCCAATGATGATTATGAAATTGCCATTCGACCGCGCTGGAACTTGGAAGAGTTGCAAGCAATTTAATGTCATGCAGTAATACTTGCCCTAAAAGCGCAAAGATATATCTTATTAAGTGCACCGAATAATCTATACTTTGAACTAGTGCTACTTTTCAAATTGAAAACAAGTAGCAATACTGATAATTATCATGAATCAACTTGCTAAGATATTTACCCGAGCAGCAGACGGACTAGATGCACCATTGGTGAGTATTGAGGTGCATATTTCCGGTGGCTTGCCATGCTTCTCTATCGTGGGTCTTCCAGAGGGTGCCGTTAAAGAAAGTAAAGACAGGGTGCGAAGCGCGCTGATGAACTCTAAGTATCGATTTCCTACACAACGAATTACCGTTTCTCTTGCGCCTGCCAATCTGCCCAAGAGTGGTGGCCGCTATGATCTTGGTATTGCACTTGGTTTATTAATCGCCTCGGGTCAATTGAAACCTGTGAAAGAGATGAAGGCATTTGAGTTTTATGGTGAGCTCGGTCTTGATGGTGCTGTCCGTGCTACAGAAGGATTATTGCCGGCATTGGTGCAAGGTTTTGCGAGTAAACACCACCTAGTTATCCCTGAGACCAATATAGACGAGAGCGCCTTGGTGAGTGAGGCTGATATTTACCCATGTAATCACTTGTTACAAATTTGTGGTTTTTTATCAGGTGTTTCTGAAATGGAGAAATTACAAGTCAACTCAGTTGTAGTCAACAATGCCAGCTTAGATTTTGCTCAAGTTAAAGGTCAGTACCAAGCAAAAAGAGCAATGGAGGTTGCTGCCAGTGGCGGCCATAATTTACTCTTAATCGGCCCGCCAGGCGCTGGTAAAACCATGCTCTCTGAACGTTTGCCATCGATACTACCACCACTTACAAAGAAGCAGGCGTTAGAACGAGCGTCTATTTATTCTGTTGCGGGTCAAGCTGTTAACGTAAGTGAATTAAGGACCCCGCCTTTTCGCTCACCACACCATACGTGCTCTGCTGTTGCTTTGGCGGGCGGCGGCGCTATTCCAAAACCAGGTGAAATCTCGCTTGCACACGAAGGCGTTCTTTTTCTCGATGAGTTGCCGGAGTTTCCTAGAGCGGCTTTGGAAGTGCTAAGACAGCCCTTGGAGAATGGCGTTGTTCACCTATCAAGAGCCGCTAAACAAGTTAGCTTTCCGGCTAATTTTCAACTCATTGCAGCAATGAATCCATGCCCTTGTGGTTATTTTGGCGACGGATCGCAAAAGTGCCATTGTACTGAAGATCAAGTGAGTAAATATCGCTCAAAAATTTCCGGGCCTTTGCTGGATCGAATCGATATGGTGCTTGAATTGCCACCATTGCCAAAGGAATTACTACTCCCAAGTGAGGGTGAAGGTGAGGGTGAAATTGAAAATAGCGAAAGCATTCGAGAACGCGTGTTAAATGCTTATAATATCCAGCTTGAAAGGCAAGGTAAAGCTAATGATCGTTTGCTCTCTGATGAGGTAGATAAGTTACTTCAGTTGGATAGCGATGACAGACGCCTGCTTGAGACGATGATTGAAAAATTATCTCTTTCAGCAAGAGCATACTACCGCACCATTAAGGTGGCACGTACTATTGCAGATCTCGACAAAAGTGCAAAAATTAAAAGAGCACATTTGATTGAGGCAGTAGGCTACCATCGTTTTAATTACTGATTAACAATTCCATGATTATTATTCCAGCTATTGATTTAAAAGATGGGCAATGTGTGCGCTTACGAAAAGGTTTGATGGATGACAGCACTGTTTTTTCAGACAATCCTTGTGAGATGGCTACAAGGTGGGTGAAGGAAGGCGCAAGGCGCTTGCATTTAGTTGATCTGAATGGTGCTTTTGAGGGTAAGCCAATTAATGCTGATTGTGTGAATGAGATCACCAAAACATTTCCTGATTTACCAGTGCAAATTGGCGGTGGCATTCGTGATCTAAATATAGCCAATACTTATATTGAAGCTGGTATTAGCTATCTAATTATTGGCACGATGGCGGTCACACATCCCGAGTTTGTCTCTGAACTGTGTAGGGAGTTTCCAGGCAAAATTATTGTTGGTTTAGACGCTAATGACGGTTTTGTTGCAACCGATGGTTGGGCTAAACAGACAGACATGCATGTTGTTGAATTATCTGCGAAGTTTGAACAAGATGGTGTGAGTTCTATTGTTTATACCGATATTGCGCGTGATGGCATGATGCAAGGTGTGAATGTTAAGGCAACTGCGGATCTTGCTAGGCAAACTTCTATTCCAATTATCGCTTCTGGCGGCATCACCAATCTGGATGATATTGCTGGATTGCTGCATCATGCGAAAGAAGGCATAATGGGTGCAATTACAGGTAGAGCGATTTATGAAGGGTCGCTTGATTTTAATGCCGCACAAACTATGAGCGATGTTTATGATCATTGAAGTTGCTTACGCCCTAGCAGATAAACAAACTTTATTAAGTCTTGAGGTGGAAGAGGGCATTACCCTAGGAGAAGCGATTGAAACTTCAGGTATTCTAGCTAGCTATCCACAAATTGAACTCAGCAAAGATAAGGTGGGTGTTTTTGGTAAACTCGCCAAATTGGATACGGTTTTGAGAGACAAAGATCGTGTTGAAATTTACCGCCCCTTGATTGCCGACCCCAAACAAGTACGAAAAGAGCGTGCTGCTGCTGGCAAAGCAATGAGAGGCGGCAAAAAAGACTAATTCAAGGTAAAATACACCTTTTTTATACACACTATTGATTTTTAATACATGAGCGAAGAAAAACCTCCGAGTCCAACCTTTTTCCAAAAGGTCATTGGTAAGTTCTTTTACCAACCACTTAAATCCCGTAAGCAACTGATGCAAGCCCTAGAAGAGGCTGAAGACAATCTTGTGATTGACCCTCATTCTCGCTCGGTTATGGAGGGCGCCATTCAGGTCGAAAGTCTTAGAGTGCGTGACGTTATGGTGCCTAAAGCCAAAATGGTTCTAATTTCTTCAGACGCTTCAACAAAAGAGCTTCTCGAGGTTATGATTAGTTCTTCGCATTCTCGTTTTCCGATACATAACCAAGAGCAAGATGGCATTTTGGGTGTTATTCTTGCCAAGGATCTACTTTCTTATTTTGCTGAGAATGGAGGTGGCGAGTTTAATTATCGAGAATATATGAGAGACGCACTATCTGTTCCTGAGAGTAAGCCACTTGGTTCACTGCTGCGAGAGTTTCAGCAAAGTAAATCTCATATGGCTATTGTGGTGGATGAGTATGGCGAGATTGCAGGTTTGGTAACCTTAGAGGACGTGCTAGAACAAATTGTTGGTGAAATTGAAGATGAGCACGATCAAGAAGAGGATTATATTATTGATCATGGTGATGGTCGTTATTTGTTGCAAGCCAGTACACCCATTGCTGAATTTAACGAATTTTTTGAAACCTCGATTAAAAATGATGAATTTGATACAGTTGCGGGTATGGTTATTGCGAGCTTCACCTATTTACCAGAGCAAATGAGTGAAATTAACCTGCATGGTTTTAAATTTAAAGTTTTAAAGACAGATTCACGTCGATTGCATTTGCTTGAAGCAACCCGTTTAAAATAAACCCAAAAAGATTAGCTCAAAAACGATTAATCAACTAAACAAACAGCTGAGTTCGAGAATATCAGAGCGTTTCTACGAAACTTATCCTAAAGGAGGCTACGCATTACCCCTTGGGTATAATCGTCGATATGAGTACACTTGAACAAATTACACAGCTTGCCATTGATTTAATCAAAAAACAACAAGCCACTGATTTTGAAATTTCTGTGGCAGAGAGTTCGGGCGTTTCCACTAATGTTAGGCTGGGTGAAGTCGAGACATTGCAGTATCACCTAGATACAAGCTTTGATATCAATGTCTACTTTGGTCAAAACAAGGGTCACGCCTCCAGTGTTGATTTGAGTGAACAAAGTTTAAAAAAGACTATTGAATCCGCTTGTCTAATTGCCAAGTACACTCAACAAGACCCGTTTAACGGTCTTGCACCCAAGGAAAGAATGGCGTGGGAAGTGCCCAAATTGGACCTCTACCATCCTTGGGATTTAGATGCGAAATACAGCATCGAACTAGCAAAAGAATGTGAAGCTATTGCACTAGATCAGATTGAAATTGATAATTCTGATGGTGCCGAGTTGTCCAGTTTTGAGGGTACAAGTTTTTATGCAAATTCCAATGGCTTAATTGCCAACGCAAGAAGCACTCGACACTCTTTACACTGTTCTTTGATAGCCAAAAGAGGTGTTGAAATGCAAACCGCGTATGACTACAGCAGTGTGCTTGATGCCAAAGATTTGTTGTCACCCAAACAGATTGGTCTTTCAGCGGCAGAATTAGCGCAGAAAAAACTTGGCTCACAGCATTTAGCATCACAAAAATGTCCGGTCATTTTTACATCAAAACTATCATCAGGGCTTTTTTCATCGTTACTCAGCTCTCTCGGTGGTTCAAGGCAGTATAAAAAAACTTCATTTCTACAAGATTCACTTGGCAAAATAGCTCTTCCAGAGAGTATCAATATCTATGAAGATCCATTGCAACCGAAGACATTGGGGGCAAGGGCTTTTGATCAAGATGGAGTGGCTAAACAAAAACAGTTTTTTATTGAAAATGGCAGGGTAGTAAGTTATATTATGAGTCAATATTCCGCCAATCAATTGGGCTTGGAGACAACTGCAAATTCTGGTGGCGCTAGCAATTGTCAAGTGAGTTCTACTTTTGATGGCACTTTAGACGATCTTATTAAACATATGCATAAGGGGTTACTTGTTACTGATTTAATGGGCCATGGCATTAATGCCACAACAGGTGATTATTCTCGAGGCGCACAGGGTTTCTGGGTTGAAAATGGCCAAATTCAATATCCTATTTCTGGTATTACCATTGCTGGTAACTTGAAAACTATGCTTAATAACATCTCTGCAGTTGCAAGCGATATTGACCTTAGAAGTAATATTAAAGTTGGTTCTACCTTGATTAATGAGATGACCATTGCAGGCGAGGCTTAATTGAAAAATTATGATGTCATCATTATCGGTGGTGGCATGGTTGGACTTGCATTTGCATTAAAGTTTTCTGCTCAACGAAACACGTCAATTGCCATTGTTGACCCAGGTGAAATAAATCCAACCATTCACGAATCTTTTCATACGCGTGTCAGTGCTATTACACCTGTAAGTGAAGCATTTTTGAATGAGTTAAATGTTTGGGATGCTATTACACGAAAGCAATCGTTCACTGCCACCAAGGTGTGGGATCAAAATTCTCACGGTCAATTGAATTTCAATGCGTCGGATGAGAGTCTTGATCACCTTGGTAGCATTGTCGAGAACGACCTCATTCAAGCTGCGTTATTCGCATCTCTTGATCGCAAGAAAATCAAATGCATTGAAAGTCGTTTGACCGATCTAGAAAAAACAACAGAAGGTTATCAAGTCACATTAAGCGACCAAACAAAACTCAATTGCCAACTACTCATTGGAGCAGATGGTGCTCAGTCTCAAGTGAGAAGGCTCGCGGGCATTGACACCAATGATAATGATTATCAACAGAAAGCGATTATTGCTAATATTATTTGTGATAAGTCTTTTGATGACGCCATTTGGCAGCGATTTTTATCGGACAGTATTATTGCGATTTTGCCGCTGTCTGACAAGCAAGCTTCGATTGTTTGGTCATGTAAAAACGCACTGGCAAATGAATTAACCACGATGCAAGATATTGATTTTTGTCGGGCACTGTGTGAGGCTGTTGAGTATCGTTTTGGTGAAATAAGATTGGAGAGTGAAAGAAAGGCATTTCCTCTGATTGAGCGTAGTGCAAAAGATTACATTTTGCCAAATTTAGCACTCATAGGTGATGCGGCTCATAATATTCATCCTTTGGCTGGTCAGGGCGTCAATCTTGGCTTTGCAGATGCTCAAGAGCTTAGCATGCAGCTTCATACACATGCCGATAAAGTATTGGGTGATCATATGGTGCTTAGAAAATACGCCAGAGCAAGGCGTACTGACAATGAGCTCATGGCCAAAACAATGACAGGACTTAACTGGATTTACAAAGAAAATAATGAAGGTCTTAGGTGGCTTAGGGGGTTTGGTATGAATCTTATCGATGAGACGCCTTTGCTCAAGTCATTCTTGCAAAAACACGCACTTGGTAAGCCAGGTTAGCTGTTTGTATTATTGAATAAAGCGAGTCGGCGTTATAATGCCATCAACAGGCACATCCCACGGTTTAGCATCTAACTGATCAACTTCTTGGCAATTAAAAGCCAAAGCAAAAAGCTTGGGTTTGTTGAATTTCACTTGCTTCGTTTTAAATGCTAGTGTTTTGTCATAAAAACCACCTCCCATTCCCATGCGGTTTTTGTATTTATCAAAACCGACTAATGGCATAAGGATGAGGTTTATCGTGTGAGCGCCTACAAGGGGTGTAAAAAGTGGTTCATCAATGCCAAATCGATTTTTTCGAAAATGCTTCCCAACTTTGGCAAATTTAAGTTTTTCACCGACTAGAATTGGAAAATAGACACAGTGACCTTGAATGGTTAAAAATTTTATGATATTTTTGGTTTCTACTTCTCCATCATTGGGTGTGAAGATAGCTATGTGTTTTGCGCTACGAAACACACCCGCTTTTTGACATTGGTAAAGCAGTTTTTTTCCTTTTCTGTGACGAATCGGCTGTGAAAGTGATTTTCTCAGTTTTCGTAGTTTACGACGTAATTCTTTCATTGCAAATTATTCATCTAATAATTTGGATTTTAGCAGTACAAATAAACCTTATGGGCTCATTTAGATATTGGCAAAAAGTGGATTGAGTATGTCGTTGTGTAAGCGTCACTAATGAAAGGCAAATAGCTTAAGGTGGTAGCAAGGAGAGTTTTAAAAAAAAAGAGGTTTGTAAAAAAATGAATGCAACGATAAGTATGCTCTGCATAACCCAAGGATAAACCTTAAAGGGTCCGTTGTGCCGTGTTGATAAAGACCTGGGCCTTTCGGCTCAAGGCGGAAGTTCGATGTTTACCGCAGGTTTCCCACTTCAAGGCGGGCTTGCACAATAGCACCCAATCTCATCTCCTGTTATGTCTTTAATCGGCTCAGGGATAAAAATCAAACACGAACACAACAGATGGTTTAATTATCACCCTGCTCTTTGATGTTTGCAAATTATTTTTTTCTTTTTTAAGCTAGACTACAAGAATATATCGTAATTTTTGCCAAATTATCTTGGCAGTGTTGTGTATGTGTATGAGAATCAGTTAAAATGCTCAGATATTTTTGTTGTTGCTCTATGTGTATTTTTTATTTGATTTAAAAAGGTTATAAATGACTGTTTTATCTGCAATTTTTTTGTTATTCATCATCATGGATCCGATTGGAAATGTGCCTCTTTTTCTAAGCATCCTAAAGAACATTGCGCCCGAACGTCGCCGAAAAATCATTATCCGGGAGTTACTAATCGCTCTTCTGGTGTTGTTGGTTTTTATGTTTTCTGGCAAGTACATTCTGGCTTTTTTACAAATATCGGAGTCCTCTCTTGGAATAGCGGGCGGCATTATGTTATTGACCATTTCCTTTAAAATGATTTTTCCTGGCAAAGGTGATGTCTACTCTCATAATGAAGTAGCTGAGCCTTTAATTGTTCCTTTGGCGGTACCGTTATTGGCTGGACCATCGGCGATTGCTGCCGTCATTTTGATGATGGCGCAAGAGCCTAGTCGATGGCAAGAGTGGGCATTGGCATTGGTTGTTGCCTGGCTTTTGGCCGGCGTGATTTTGGTCTCTTCAGAAACACTGAGTCGAAAACTGGGTGTTAGAGCCTTGATAGCCATCGAAAGATTGATGGGTATTTTATTATTACTGGTTTCCGTTAACATGCTTGTTGAGGGTATTAAGCGGTCGTTTAATATATAAAACGACCTTAATAATATATTTTTCGGCAATTCACCCTATAGCTACAGCTTTGGCATAGTTTAAGGCTGACTTGGGTTTGCTAAGCTAGAGCCTTCAGGTTAAAATGAATTTTATTTTTTTCTCGAGATTAACATGTCATCATCAGCACCCATCGTAATGAAATTTGGCGGCACCAGCGTTAGAAATGACAGCTCGCGCACAAGTGCAATGATGCACGTAAAAGAGCATTTTGAAGATGGTCAGGATATTGTTGTTGTTGTTTCTGCAATGGGTCGCAAAGGCGAACCTTACTCGACAGATACTCTGATTAACATGGTCAAGCTAGTTGGTAAACACATTTGCCCTAAAGAGCTGGACTCAGTAATGAGTATTGGTGAGAATTTGAGCGCGGCCTATTTTGCTCACTTTTTGAATCAAAATGGCATGAATGCAATTTCATTTGACGGTCGTCAAGCCGGTATTTTGACCGATGATAATGCTGGCAATGCTGAAATTCTTAAAATCAACCCAAACCGAATTCGTTCGGCTTTAGCCGAGGGAAATATTGTGGTTGTGGCTGGCTTCCAAGGCGCCAACAGCGATGGTGATGTACGCACGCTTGGACGTGGTGGTAGTGATACTTCTGCCGTTGCATTGGGTGCGGCATTGGGTGCTGAATGTGTTGAAATTTATTCGGATGTTGATGGAATCGCTAATTGTGACCCGAGGCAAG
>CAWVVS010000007.1:0-20971 GCA_963933655.1 uncultured Candidatus Thioglobus sp.
TCTAATGGCGATGCCGTTGGTTACTTGTTGTAGGATGACGGATTGAGGACCATCAGCAACATCTGAGTCAAGCTCGATGCCGCGATTAACAGGGCCTGGATGCATAACAATAGCGTTTGGCTTAGCCAGTTGTAGTTTTTCGCTTGTTAGTCCAAAAGTCTCAAAATAGCTTTGTTCATTGGGGATGTCAGCGGCTACCATTCTTTCTTTTTGCAAGCGAAGTGTCATCACCACGTCAACATCATCAATGCCTTCTTGTAAGTTGTCAAGACGACTGATGCCTTCTGTGACTATACCGTTATATTGCAAATATTGTGGCGCTACTAGGCGAATGTCTTTGACGCCTAGCGTGCTCAGTGCTTGAATGTCTGAATGCGCCACACGTGAATGACGAATGTCACCAATAATTGCCACCGATAAATCCTCGAACGAGCCCTTGTGCTGGCGAATGGTGAGCATGTCCAGCAGTGCTTGTGTTGGATGGGCATTGGTGCCATCACCGGCGTTAATAATTGAAACCCCCTCTATGTTGCTGGCAATTCGCTGAGGCAGCCCACTTTCTTTGTGGCGGATGACAAACATGTCAATTTGCATTGCCTTAAGCGTTTGCATGGTGTCCATCAAAGTTTCATTTTTCTTGGTTGCTGAGTTCGCAAGGTCAACGTTAATGGTGTTGGCGCTGGTGCGTTTTGCAGCAATTTCAAAAGTGTTTCGAGTTCGAGTTGAAGGCTCGAAAAATAAATTCGCCACCGACATGTCGTCCAGTGCTTTAGATTTTTTTAGATTGCCTTGGCTGTCCAGCAGACCGTCTGCAACATCAAGAATGTGTTCGAGTTCCGTTTTTGGAAGACCCTTTAAACCCAATAGGTGAATGAGCTTTCCGGAGGCGTCTAGCTGCGCGTCGTTGCTAATCGAATCAGGATTCATTGAGCCAAGTTTGTAATATGAGTTGAGCAGAGCGCATATCAACATCGCCTCTGTCTGCGCTGCTGTGGGCGTAATGCCATTTTAATTGGTTTTTTGCTTCAGAAGAGGATAAATATTCGTCGACAAAGATCACTTCTGTGTTGAATCGTTCAGTCATTTTTTTGCCAAACGAGCGCGCAATAAACGTCATTTCTTGCTCTTTACCTTCTTTGTCGTAAGGCAGGCCGACAACAAAGAGATTCGCAGGATGTTTGGCAATAATGCTCTCAATCGCCTCCCAATTAGTGGCGCCATTTTTATTGTGTCTTACTGTATCGATGCCGTTGGCTTGAAGCGTTAGGCTGTTGGCAATTGCTATGCCTGTTCGTTTTGTGCCAACATCAAAACCAAGATAGGTTTTGATGGTCATTGCAGTCTTTGAAACAACTCGTAGCCGACGTAGCCATCAGCAATCATACCAATATCTCTTTGAAAGCTTTTGGCAGCATTGCGCGTTTTGGGACCTGCAATGCCATCAGCCTCGCCCGCATCATAACCGAGCAAGCTCAGCGTTTGCTGAATGGCCACAACATCATCCCTTTTAAGTAGCGGCTCATCTATTGGCTTGGCTAATAGAGTGCCACCACCACTTAATCTGTCTGCTAAATGACCGACCGCTAACGCGTACAAAGTAGAATGATTCCAGCCCAGAATAGAGCGGAAGTTTTGATATACAAGAAAAGCTGGACCTTTGTAACCCATTGGCAATATCAACGAAGCCGCCATGCGCGATTTTGGCAAACTAGAGCCATTGGCGCTGCGAACGCCGAGAGCCTGCCATTCATCGAGTTGTTTTTGAGCATTGAGCCCAACATTTTCATAGTCAAAGCTCTCTAAAAGGATAACCTCTCGCCCCCATTTTTCACCACGATTCCAGCCAAGGCGCTCAAGGAAATTGGCGGCACTTGCCAATATGTCTGCTTGGTTATTCCACAAATCAATTTTTCCGTCATTGTCAGCATCAACACCGTAGGCAATGACATTGCTTGGCATAAACTGTACAGCGCCCATTGCACCCGCCCAAGAGCCTGTTGCTTCCAGCGGTACTTTGCCGTCGTCAATCAGTTTTAACAGTGCGATTAGCTCAGAAGTAAAAAAATCAGAACGTCTGGGATCATAAGCGAGCGTTGCCAAAGAGCGTACTAAACTATGGCCGCCGGTGTTATTGCCATAATTACTTTCTAGCCCTAAAAATGAAACCAAAACATGCGCTGGAACACCGTACTGCTTATAGGTTTTGTTAAGTAGTGCGCGGTTTTGTTTTAATGTATCATAACCATTATCCAAACGATATTGACTGACCCTTTTGCCAAGATAATTCCAAAAGTTTTGGCTGAATTCCGCTTGAGAGCGGTCAGATTTTAGTATGTTAAGATTCGGTGTTAGCTGGAAAAAAGCTTTATCTACGGTTGCTTTGGAAACACCTTGTTCAGTAGCAAGCTGACGCATACTGCTTAGAAAATCCTCAAAAGTATGGGAATTGGCTACAACGCTCAACGAGAGGGAAACAAGGAAAATAAATCGTAAAAGCATGAGCAAATTATAATGAGACATCTGCACAAATGGTTATAAAATTCTAAACACTTGTTGCCTAAGCCTCAAAATGCATAAAACCTGCCTTATTCTGATATTTTTTCTCCTAAGTGGTTGCTTAGAAACCAATAATGACGAACGCATTCTAGGCGATAGCATGGGCACGACGTACAGCATCAATGTTTTGGGCGATGAGCGTGTACATCAAGATGTCATTGAACGACGCTTAGTAGAAATTAACGCTGTTTTTTCAACATGGAAGGCAGATTCTGAAATCTCACGCCTTAACGAATCGCCAGTGGGTGAGTGGATTCAGGTTTCGGTTGAGCTTTTTCAATTATTACAGACTTCAAAGACTGTTTATCTTCAAACAAAAGGATTTTTTGACCCAGGCATTGGTCATCTGATTGACCTTTGGGGTTTTGGTGCAAAAGGTGGCAGGACTAGTGCACCGCAACGCGATGAAATTAATACGGCTTTCGAGCACTCTTCAATAAAATATTTAGAGTTTGATGATGGTCAAGTAAAAAAATTGAAAAACATTCATTTAAACCTATCTGCAATTGCCAAAGGTTATGCTGTGGATGAAGTGGCTCGTCTTGTCGAGGCGGCAGGTGTTCAAGATTTCTTAGTTGAAATTGGTGGCGAAGTGTATGCTGCTGGCACAAACGATGGCGATGAGTGGACGATTGGTGTGGAACGCCCCGACAATCAAAGCCCCATTCCAATTGCACTAAATAATTCA
Organism: uncultured Candidatus Thioglobus sp.; assembly: GCA_963933655.1. Taxonomy (GTDB): domain Bacteria; phylum Pseudomonadota; class Gammaproteobacteria; order PS1; family Pseudothioglobaceae; genus Pseudothioglobus. The sequence goes on from CAWVVS010000007.1 coordinate 3,245, forward strand.
TCCGTTGCTACTTCAGGTAATTATCGAAATTACTTTATTTGGGAGGGTGAGAGGTATATGCATATTTTCAACCCCAAAAGCGGATTGCCTGCCAATAATGATCTTGCGTCGGTGAGCGTTGTTCATCATCGTAGCGCGCTCGCTGATGCTTACGCTACTGCAATGATGGCCATGGGTAGCGAGATGGCCATCAAGCTTGCGAACGAATTGCAATTATCTGTTTTATTGATGGTGATAAAAGATGATAATGTCCAAATCATTAGAATTAATTTAGAAGAGTAGTGCCTACTTATCAACCACTAGCAGAAATTATGCGCCCAGATTCGTTAGCGGATTTTGTTGGGCAGAAGCACCTACTTGGTGCGGATCAGCCACTCGCAAAGTCGCTTGAAGAGGGGCAACTACATTCCATGGTGTTATGGGGTCCTTCTGGTACAGGAAAAACCACTTTGGCTCGAATTATTTGTAAGCAAGTGGGCGCTCATTTTGAGCAAATGTCGGCGGTTTTGGATGGCGTAAAAGAACTAAGAGTTGTATTGGATCATGCAGGGCGTTATCAACAACACGGCAAAAGCACGGTGTTATTTGTTGATGAAATTCATCGATTTAATAAATCTCAACAGGATGCATTTTTACCTCATATTGAGTCAGGTCTGATTACGCTGATCGGTGCAACCACTGAGAATCCGTCGTTTGAGCTTAATCGAGCATTACTATCTAGGCTTAGAGTTTATATACTCAACACCCTAAGCGAGGAAGAACTTGGCGTGGTTGCAGCAAGAGCAATCCAGCACAGGAAAATTTCGTTTGAAAGCGATGGTTCCTTGGATAGCATTATTGGTGCGAGTAGTGGCGATGCTAGAAGGTTGATTAACATCATTGAACAACTCTCTCGGGGTGACGACAAGCCGTTAAATAAAAAAGATGTTAGTAAAATTTTGCAGGGAAAAATTAGTGCTTTCGACAAAGGCGGAGATATTTATTATCAGCAGCTTTCTGCATTTCATAAATCCGTACGCGGATCTTCACCAGATGGCGCGTTATACTGGATGGCAAGAATGTTGGTTGCAGGTTGCGATCCAACAGTGATTGCTAGGCGACTGCTCGCGATCGCATCAGAGGATATTGGCAATGCCGACCCAAGGGCGTTGCAAATTACGCTTAACGCCTGGGATGTTTATCAGCGCGTTGGTGAAAAAGAAGGCAATCGGGCGATTGCACAAGCTGCCGTTTTTTGTGCCTGTGCTCCGAAATCTAACGCCGTTTACAAGGCTTTTAACGAGGCGATGCAGGCCGCAAGAGAAACGGGTGATTTAGAAGTGCCGATGCACCTTTGCAATGCCAGCACCAATCTTATGGAAGAGCTTGGCTATGGCAAAGGCTATCGTTATGCGCATAACGAGCCGAATGGCTTTAGCGCAGGACAAACGTATTTTCCTGAAGCACTGGGAGAGCAAATTTATTATCAGCCCACCGAGCGAGGTCTAGAGATTAAAATTGGGGAAAAATTAAAACAACTTAGGCAAGATTTATGAGCGCAGTAGGCACTGTTTTGGCAATTGGCGTTGGCGCAACTATCGGCGCTAGCTGTCGCTATTATTTAGGTGTATTATCACTACAGTGGCTTGGCAAGGCGTTGCCTTACGGCACCCTCATCTCCAACGTTTTGGGCTCATTGATTGCTGGTATTTTGGTATTTGTGATTTTGGAGAAGGCATTACTGAACGAAACTTACCGCTTAATGCTCTTGGTTGGCTTAACGGGCTCGCTGACGACCATGTCGACCCTGTCTTTTGAGTCAGTGGAAATGCTCAGTAGCGGACATTATTCACAAGCGCTATTAAACATCTTGCTCAATGTTGGTCTTTCGCTATTGGCTGCAGCTCTGGGCGTGATGCTGGCAAAGTATGGTTTTAGCTTAGCGCAAAGTTAATTTTTTCTCGACTTCGTCCATAAGAAGTGCAGAAATATTAAGATTAAACAGCTTGTCCAGCTCACGAATACAAGTCGGGCTGGTGACATTAATTTCAGTGATGTAGTCACCGATGACGTCAAGCCCAACAAACAATAATTCTTTTTCAATCAGCATGGGCGCTATTTGTTCACAGAGATAGTAGTCACGCTCGCTCAGTGGCTGGCCACGCCCAGTTGCGCCTGCAGCTAAGTTGCCTTTAAAGCTTCCCTCCGCTGGAATGCGCGCTAGCGCATAATCAACTGGCTTGCCATTAATCAACAAAATGCGCTTATCACCGTCCTTAATCGCACTTAAAAACTCCTGAGCCATGATAAGCCTTTGACCGTTATTAGTGAGTTTTCCAACAATATCAGAGATGTTGTCGTCATTCTTGTACAGTTTGTAAATGTCCGTACCACCCATGCCATCGAGTGGCTTAACAATAGCCACACCCATATGTTCAATAAACTGACAAAGCTGCTCAACATCTGAACTCACCAGAGTTTTCGGCATGCAATGAGGGAAATTTAAGGCAAAGAGTTTCTCGTTGGCATCACGTAATGATTGTGGCTTATTAATCACTAAAACACCGGTATTTTCAGCCTGCTCAAGAAGATAAGTTGCGTAGATGTAGTTCATATTAAATGGCGGATCTTTACGCATGAAAATGACGTCGATATTGCTTAGTGCAATCACCTCGGCATCTTCGCGATCGTGCCACTGATCTTCATTGTCGGTAACGAGGGTTTTGCGCACGTTGGCAAAGGTTTCGCCCTCTTGCTGATACATATTGGTGCTATCGAATGTGTAGACCATCCATCCGCGGCGTTGAGCCTCCAACATCATTGCAAAGGAGGAGTCTTTTTTTTGGTTAATGCCAGCGATGTCGTCCATCAGCACAGCCATTACAATTTTCTTCATGTGGGTATTATAAAACGCCTTGCCATAGCAAACGATTTATTGGTTAATAATGTTGACTTAAAAGTTCTTGATGGGTCAACATTTTCAGCGTATAATTGCGCCTCTTTAGTGCGGGGTGGAGCAGCATGGTAGCTCGTCGGGCTCATAACCCGAAGGTCATAGGTTCAAATCCTATCCCCGCTACCAAATTTCCTAAGATGTATAATAGGAAGATTTAGACCCCCTCTTTTGGGGGTTTTTATTAGGATTTTTTTTGCATGGCTAAAATTGCCGATAAAGTTGTTTCTCTAATCAACCCAGTCATCTACGACATGGGCTATGAACTGCTGGGCGTTGAATACGTAGCCAGTGGCAAGCGTTCAATTTTGAGGATCTTCATTGATTCAGAAAAAGGTATTGGCGTTGATGACTGCGAGGCAGTTTCTCGACAAGTGAGTGCTATAATGGATGTTGAAGACCCAATTACTGGTCAGTATAGTCTGGAGGTGTCGTCTCCTGGTATTGAGCGCCCGCTTTTTACACTTGCACATTATCAGCGCTTTTTAGGGCACGATGTTAGTCTTAGGCTATTTAGACCAATAGAAGGCAGACGTAAATTTACTGGCAGTATCGGTAGTATTAGTGAAGTAAACGAAACAATTGAGCTGGTAACAGAATTGGGACCAGTAATCATAGATTTTAATTTAATAGATAAAGCGAGCCTGGTGGCTCATTTTTAGGAGAAACGCATGGAAGGCAAAGAAATATTTTTGATGATTGAAGCAATTTCTAATGAGAAAAACATCACTCAAGAAGATGTGATTGAATCATTAGAAGAGGCCATGGCCGTTGCAACAAAAAAACGCAATAATATTGATGTGCGTGTATCGGTTGATCGTAATACCGGTGAATTCAATACATTCAGACGCTGGATGGTGATTGAAGACGGCGCCCAATGTGTTGACGATGAAGGCGCAGAATTTGACTCTGAATTGCATATTTACCAAGCGGATACAACCGGTCTAGAGGTTGATGATTTTGTAGAAGAGCCAATGGAGTCTGTTGAATTTGGCAGAATTGCAGCGCAAATTGTCAAGCAAGTTATTATTCAAAAAGTACGTGAAGCGGAAAGAGAGGTCATTGTCGAAAACTTCAGTCGTCGTGTAGGCGAGGTTGTTGCCGTTACAGTGAAGCGCATTGATCGTGGCAATGTTTACGTTGATATGGGTGGTGTTGACGGCATGATTTCCAGATTTGACTTAATTCCTAATGAGTCCGTTAGAAAGAATGACCGCTTAAGAGCCTTTATTAAAGAGGTTAAATCAACACCAAGAGGCGCACAAATTTTCTTAAGCCGTACGGCTAATGAAATGATGATTGAGCTTTTTGAAATGGAAGTACCAGAAATCAGTGAAGGTGTTATTGAGATCATGTCTTGTGCAAGAGATCCTGGCCTACGCTCAAAATTAGCGGTTAGAGCAAAAGATAAGCGCTTGGACCCAATTGGCTCATGCATCGGTATGCGCGGTTCTCGCGTGCAAGCGGTTTCCAACGAGTTGAACAGCGAACGTGTTGATATTATCCTGTGGGACGAAGACCCTGCTCAGTTCGTTATTAACGCAATGGCGCCCGCTGAAGTCAGCTCTATCGTTGTTGATGAAGATAGAGGTGTCATGGACATCGCAGTTGCCGAAGAGCAACTGGCTTTGGCGATTGGTCGTGGCGGGCAAAATATTAAGTTAGCAAGTCGTCTAACCGGCTGGAAGCTGAACGTGATGTCAGTGGCTGACGCCTTTGAGGCGCAAGCTAAAGAGGCTCAGAAAACAGGTGAAAAGCTTGCAGAAAAATTAGGCGTTGACGCCGAAGTTGCGGGCGTGTTGATTGATGAGGGCTACACAAGCCTAGATGAAATTGCAGAGGCAGAGTCTGACATTCTTTCAAAAATTGAAGAGTTTGACGAAGAAATGGTTGAAGAATTGCAAGAAAGAGCACAAGACGCCCAACTTGTTAAAGCACTTGGCGACGCAGAAACAACAGAGGTCTTGTTAACGATTGAAGGCGTTGATGAGATATTGGCTGCCGCATTGGTCGATGCTGAGATTGATTCAGTAGACGCTGTAGCAGAGCTCTCAATTGTAGAGTTGTTGGAGATTCAAGATATTGGAAATGAAAATGCTTCTGCTGTTATTATGACAGCTAGAGAAAATGAAGGTTGGTTTGACTGATTGGTTAGTAATAGCAATTACGATCACATTCAACAATAAATAAAGGCAATCAAAAATGGCACATACGGTAGAAAGCTTATCTAAATTACTTAAAAAAACACCCGATGAGGTGATATCGATTTTGGCCGCCGCTGGCATTGAGGGTAAGAAACAAGACTCTGATATTTCAGGTGGCGAAAGAAAAATCTTGATGGCGAACTTAAGCAAACGTTCGGGCACCAAGTCAAGTATTTCTGTTTCACGTAAAACACCCAAGTCGACATCGACCTCTAGTGGCGTTAAGATTCAAGTTAAGAAAAAACGTCAAACAGCGCCAGTTGCTACTGTGGTTGATGAGAGAGATGAAGAGGCTGCCCAAAAAGCTCAAGAAGCACTTGAGGCAGGCAGATTGGCCGAGGAAAAGCACCAAGAACAAGATGCTAAGCGCCACGGTGTAATCAAAGAGAAAAAAGAACACGAAGATGCCCGCAAAACACACAAAGAACAGCTGGAGCAAGAAGCAAAAGTTGAAGTAGAGACAGGTGCAAAAGTTGAGGCGGAAAAGGACGTTAAGGCCAAAGCCGATGCGCCGAAAGCAAAAGAGATAAAACAACCTCAAAGGTTACGAAATGCGGGAACACCTGCAGCAGCGCCTAGACGCAAACAACTGCATGTTGCCCATCACAACCCAAATCGCAAATTAAAGAAGAAAGATCGCACAAGACTTTCACAAAAAGTTCAAGATGAGCAAGCACAGCATGGTTTCCATAAGCCTGTCGATAAAATCATTTACGAGGTCGCCATTCCTGAAAATATTAAAATTTCAGACTTGGCACTAAAAATGGCGACTAAGGCCGGCGAAGTATTAAAAGTGATGATGGGTATGGGTGTTATGGCCACACTCAACGACGTTATTGATCAAGACACAGCGATGCTTGTTGTTGAAGAAATGGGTCATAATCCAGTTGCCAGTAAGGAAGCAACCGTTGAGGATACGCTTGTGATAGAGTCTAGTGATAGTGATGATGTAAATGCAACAGTAAGACCACCAGTAGTTACTATCATGGGTCATGTTGACCACGGCAAAACCTCACTGCTTGACTACATTAGAAACACAAAGGTAACAGCAGGTGAGGCGGGCGGTATTACGCAACATATTGGCGCTTACCAGGTGAGCCCAAACGGCAACACCATTACATTTATTGACACACCAGGCCATGCGGCATTTTCTAAAATGAGATCTCGTGGTGCTGATGCAACCGATATTGTGATTTTGGTTGTTGCTGCAGATGACGGTGTTATGCCACAAACGATTGAATCGATTAAGCACGCTAAAGCCGCTGGCGTACCAATTATTGTTGCCATTAACAAGATGGACAAAGAGGGTGCACAACCAGACAAGATTAAACAAATAATGTCAACACACGACGTTATCTCCGAAGATTGGGGTGGCGATGTGATCATGGTCGGTGTTTCGGCACATACTGGCGAGGGTGTTGATGCGCTTCTTGAGGCGATTACATTAACGGCGGAAGTATCTGAATTTAAAGCAGATGCAAGCAAACCAGCTAGCGGTATTGTTCTGGAAGCAAGGCTAGATAAAGGCCGTGGCAAGGTAACAACGATTCTTGTGCAGTCAGGTACGTTGAGAAAAGGCGATACAGTTATTGCCGGTTTAGAATACGGCAAGGTGAAACAAATTGTCGATGACACGGGCAAACCAATCAAAGAAGCCGGACCTTCAATGCCAGTAGAGATTTTGGGTCTTTCTGGTGTACCAGATTCCGGTGCTGAGGTTTTGGCGGTAGAAAATGAGCGCAAAGCGCGCGAAGTTGCTGAATTCAGAAAAACAAAAGATCGTGAAGCCAAATTGCAAAAGCAACAAGCAGAGAAAATGGACAATTTCTTCTCCAAAATGGAAGAAGGCGATGTTTCCACTGTTAACGTGCTGCTTAAATCCGATGTGCGTGGTTCTGCGCAGGCATTGGTTGAAGCATTGGAAGAATTATCAACTGATGAGGTTCGCGTAAAAGTAGTTTCTTCGGGCGTTGGTGGTATTAACAATACAGACATAGCGCTCGCCAGCGCTTCGGAAGCAATCGTGCTTGGCTTTAATGTTCGTGCTGACGCTGTTGCTAGAAAAACAGCCGATACTGAAGGCGTTAGAATTGAATATTACAGCATTATCTATAATCTTATTGATGACATTAAAGGCATTATGAGTGGCATGCTCGCACCTGAGTTGAGCGAAAACATTATTGGCATTGCTTCTGTTAAAGACGTCTTTAGATCACCTAAGTTTGGCGATATTGCAGGTTGTATGGTTGACGAAGGTGTTGTTAGAAAAGACAGCCCGATTCGTGTTCTTAGAGACAGTGTCGTTATCTACGAAGGTGAGTTAGAGTCACTAAGACGCTTTAAGGACGATGTTAAGGAAGTGAAGTCCGGCACCGAATGTGGTATTGGCGTACTGAACTACAAAGACGTTCAACCAGGCGATCAAATCGAGGTCTTCGAACGCGTTGAGCGTGCTCGTACACTTTAGAGGCAACACTTAAGTGGCACAACAACCTAGCTACAGAACAGAGAGAGTCAACGAACTTGTGAAACGCGAGCTCGTTATGCTGCTTAGGAAAGAAGTGAACGACCCACGTCTGCAAGGTGTTATTATTACTGACGTGATTGCCAGTCGTGATCTAAGCACCGCCCGAGTTTTTTTCTCTTGTGCAGAAGATGCGCAAAAAGAAGTGAGCACCCTGTTATATAAGGCCAGTGGTTTTTTCCGCACGCGCCTATCAAAAGTGCTTGATTTGAGACACACACCCACCCTAAGTTTTATTTACGATACTGCGCCGAATACTGGCGCCAGAATTGACGACTTGCTAAGTAAGCTTTAACGTCCTAGAAGTATGTCTAGACGCAATAGAAAAGGGCGAGACATCAATGGCGTTATATTACTAGATAAAGCCAGTGGCAATAGCTCCAACTTCGCACTGCAACAGGTCAAGCGTCTCTTTTTTGCAAAAAAAGCTGGCCACACCGGCAGCCTTGATCCCCTAGCAAGCGGACTGTTGCCAATTTGTCTGGGCCAAGCTACTAAAGTCGCTCAATTTCTCTTGGATGATGATAAGCGTTATTTCGTTCGCGGTAAATTAGGACAGGTCAGTGACACTGGCGACGCCGAGGGAGAAATCACAGACTTTGGCTCACCCGAAAATATTAACGAATCAAGCATTGCAGGCGTTTTGCCCGAGTTCCTTGGCAGCATCAAACAAGTGCCACCCATGTATTCGGCATTAAAGCGAGACGGAAAGCCACTTTACGAACTGGCACGGCAAGGCATTGAAGTGGAGCGCGAAGCGCGACCGGTAACCATTTATGAGATCAATTTCGTGGGTCTAGAGAATGATATTTTGAGTTTGGATGTTGCTTGCTCAAAAGGCACTTACATCAGAACTTTGATGGAAGATATTGGAAAAATGCTTGGTTGTGGGGCTCATGTGATTGAGCTAAGACGCACCGGTTTTGCTCATTTTGATCTGACTGATAGTATTACTTTTGAGAAACTGGAGACCCTTAAAGGCGATGCTTTTGAAGCCCTAGATGCACATATTCTTAGCGCTGATACCATGCTTCCGAACTTTGACTCTGTGATTTTAAGTGCTGAGCAAACAAGTGATATTAAACTCGGCCGAAAGGTTGTATACGGTGATTATGACCAAGCTCAAAAACTAAAGCTGTTTGATGAAAATCAACAATTTATAGGTATGGGCGAGAGTAATCTCGAAGGTGAAGTTTTACCCAAGCGACTTTTTGTTTGACTTATCTCAGACTATAATAAAATCTCATATTAAGGAAATTCTATGAAAGTTATGGTGGTTGGTTCTGGTGGTCGTGAGCACGCCTTAGCATGGCAATGTGCAAGCTTCGATGAAGTTGAAGCTGTTTTTGTTGCGCCTGGTAATGCTGGTAGCGCGCTGGAGGATAAAGTTTCAAATATTGAAATCGACCCAGAAGACTTTGACTCTCTGATTGCTTTTGCTCAAAATGAATTCATTGATATCACCATTGTTGGGCCGGAAGGGCCTTTGGTTCTTGGTATAGTCGATGAATTCAGAAAATCAGGGCTGGCTATTTTTGGCCCAACTCAGGCAGCAGCTCAGCTGGAGGGCTCAAAAGCTTTTTGTAAAGACTTTCTTCATCGGAACAACATTCCGACCGCTTTTTATCAGGTGTTTACTGAAGAGGCGGCGGCCATTATGTATGTTAAGGAAAATGGCGCGCCAATTGTTATTAAGGCAGATGGTCTAGCAGCAGGCAAGGGCGTAATTATTGCCAATACTGAGCAAGAAGCTTATGATGCTATCCATGACATGCTCCAAGGAAATCGATTTGGCGATGCCGGTTCACGCGTCGTTATTGAAGAATTTTTAGTTGGTGAAGAAGCCAGTTTTATTGTGATGGTTGACGGTAACAATATTTTGCCGATGGCCACCTCGCAAGATCATAAAGCGAGAGACAATGGCGACAAAGGGCCTAATACAGGCGGCATGGGTGCCTACTCTCCCGCCCCTATTATAAGCCAAGCTATTTTTGACGATGTAATGAAAACTGTGATTCGAACCACAGTTGATGGTATGGCTGCAGAAGGCACGCCGTACACAGGCTTTCTTTACGCCGGTCTGATGATTGACGACAAAGGCAAGGCCAAGGTGTTGGAGTATAACTGCCGATTTGGCGATCCAGAAACGCAACCAATTATGATGCGTCTACAATCTAATTTGGCTAAGCTTTGCCTGATGGCATCTGATGAAGAGCTTGATAAAGCCACCGTTGAGTGGGACGAGCGTGCTTGTTTGGGCGTGGTATTGGCCGCAGAAGGCTATCCAGATGCTTATCAAAAAAACCAGATCATCAACCTGCCAGAAAATACAGCCGATGCCAAAGTTTTTCACGCAGGCACCAAACTCTATAATGACAATGTTGTAAGCAATGGTGGGCGTGTGTTGTGCGCAACTGCCTTAGGAAATGACATAAAACAAGCACAAACCAATGCCTATGCGCTTTTGCAGAAAATTGACTGGCAAGGCTCTTATTATCGTACCGATATTGGTTTTAAGGCGCTCTAGAATTTGAGTCAAGTGGCTATCATCGGCGTTGATGAGGCAGGCCGTGGTCCACTAGCAGGTAGTGTTTTAGCTGCGGCTATTATTCTGCCGGAAGACCTTATATTGACCGGCTTAACAGACTCAAAAAAACTGAGCGAAAAAAAACGCGAGGCGCTTTATCAGCAATTAACGCAACATTGCGATTGGGCGGTTGGCGAGGCCAGTTGCACTGAGATTGATCAAATCAATATCTTGCAAGCCACCATGGTGGCAATGCAACGTTGTGTTTTAAAACTACAAAAACACCATACTCAACAAACCAGTACCTCTAACTATACAGTGCTTGTTGATGGCAATCGGTGCCCTGACGTTGAAAATTGCCAATCTATTATCAAAGGCGATTTAAGCGAACCGGTGATTTCTGCAGCATCTATTATTGCAAAAGTAACTCGGGACAGACAAATGAAAGAGCTTGATGCTCTGTATCCTCAATATGGCTTCGCAAAGCACAAAGGCTATGGCACGAAGATGCACATGCAGGCATTGAAGGAGTTTGGTCCGCTAGTGGGTGTGCATCGATATTCTTTTGCGCCAGTGCGCAAAGTTGCCGACTAGAGGGCGTCTATTTGTTTCTGAAGATTAGCCTGGGCGTCTTTAAGCTCAGATTTTTTGGCTTCAAGAGCAGTTCTTTTTTCAGCCTCGGCCTGTTTAAGTTTGTCACGCTCAATCTCTTCAGCAGGTCTTTTGCTAAGATAGTTAAACAGCCTTAATACTTTACCGACATTTTTTGCTTTCGCAGCTTGGTTGGTCGCATGTTCGGCTTCGCGTTTGGTTACAGCACCCATCAAATAAACCGTTTTACGCTCAGACAATACTCTGACGTGTGTTGGGTGAAACACCTCTTGGTTTTGGAAAAGAGCCTCAACCTGAAGAGTAATTAAATTATCCCGAGCCCTTGAAAGATAGCTACTGGCTGGCATGATCGCAACTTCATTAACCAGTCGTGTAATGTGCGATGATTTGGATTTAATCTTCTTTTCAAGGTGTGACTTTAACTCAGCACTCGGCGCCTCACCCGTCATCAAAACAACGCCATCATAAACCATGAAGTTGACATGAGTGCTATCGAGCATGACATCGTCTCTAATAATGTTGTTGAGCTTAATGTGGAGTGTTTTGTCGTCGAGTATGGTGCCTGCACTGCGCCGATCATTGGCAACAGACATAACAGAAGTGACAGCAGTAACACCTTGCACTACTGGAGAGCAGGCAGAAAGAAGCATAGACGACACGAACAGGGCGATTAGTAGTATTGCTTTTTTCAAGACCTTTCCTCGAACATAAATGCGTCCTGTATCCATGTAATTGTAGGACATTTTAAATCAGATTCTAAGCCAACAACATCAAAGCGACAGAGAAAATGTTGATATGTAGGGTTTTTTTGTAAATATAATTGAGCTGTACGCATTAATTTTTGTTGCTTTTTTCGTGTCACCGTCTCAAGCGCTGTACCATGAAAAGTATTTTTTCGATAACGAACCTCAACAAAAACCAATGTCTCTGGGTTATTATCAAGCATAATAATGTCTATTTCACCCAATTTACAAAGGTAGTTTTGTTCAATTAACTTTAATCCTTGTTGTGTAAGGTGGTTGAGCGCCAAAGCCTCTGCCTCGTTACCTACTCTACGCTTGAAACTAAACATTTATGTCCGTTACTCTATACATTGTTGCAACCCCGATTGGTAATTTAGATGATATCACTTTTAGAGCGGTCGAAGTTTTGAAAAGTGTCGATCTCATTTTGGCGGAAGACACACGCCATAGCAAAAAATTGCTAGCGCATCTGGATATCAACACCCCTTTGCAAGCTTTTCATGATCACAACGAGCGTGATAAAACGAACAGGGTTATTGATAAGCTAAACCAAGGAAAATCGATTGCTCTGATTAGTGATGCAGGTACACCGCTCATCAGTGATCCTGGCTATGTGTTGGTCGCTGAGGCAAAAAAAGCAGGGATTCAAGTATCGCCGATCCCTGGCGCGAGTGCTTTGATAGCAGCACTTTCTTCCGCAGGGCTAGCGAGTGATAATTTCACGTTTTTTGGTTTCTTGCCAAGCAAACAATCGGCACGCTTAAAAACATTGCAAACCCTTGTCAGTCGCACTGAAACTGCTATTTTTTACGAATCCCCTAAGCGCATATTGGCAACAATGGAAGACATGCTCGGGGTTTTGGGCGAGCACCGAGAAGTGTGCCTGGCTAAAGAGCTCACCAAAGCATTCGAAACCATCAGAACTGGCGCAATCCCCAGTTTGATTGAGTATTTAACGGTTGATGTAAATCACCAAAAAGGTGAATTTGTTATTTTGGTTTCTGGTGCCAATAAAACAGACCATTCGGCGGCTGAAGCGGAGCTTGATACATTGCTGCCAATTTTATGTGCCGAGATGGGTGCTTCAAAAGCAGCTAAACTTGCTGCTAAAATAACCGGTATTGACAAAAAACACTGCTATCAAAGAGCAATCAATTTATGAGTAATTTTTATAAACACCACATTTTCTTTTGCAATAATGTTCGCAAGGACGGCAAGCAATGTTGCTCAGAAAACGGCGCCAAAGAATTGTATCGCTACGCTAAAGACAAGTGTCGGGCAACGTCAATGCTCGGCGAAGGTCGTTTTGGTGTTAGTGAGTCACGCTGCTTGGGGCGCTGTGAGCACGGTCCTGTTGCCGTTGTTTATCCTGATAATATTTGGTATAGCTACATCGACGAAGAGGATATCGACGAAATCCTCGAGTCTCATTTAGAGGGCGGTCAAGTGGTTGAGCGCCTACAAATCAAATAGTTGGACTTAATCTCTGATTCTTTGAGGCGCTAAACTTCAGTTAAATAAGGATATAAGTTGTTGGCAATAACTTTGACGCCCAAGGCATTTGGGTGTTTGTAGTCTTGCTGTAGATGCTTTGCCTCAAGGGCAATCCCTTTAAGCAAAAACGGCATAAAAATCAAGCCGTGTTTCTCTGCAAGGTCGGCATAGAGTTGATCAAATTGTCTTTGATATTCAACCCCCATACTGATGGGCGCTCGCATTCCAGCGAATACAACAATCGCGCCACTTTCTTTAATTTTGATAATCATTGAGTTGAGGTTGTTTTTGGTGAGTGTGGGGTCGATGCCGCGCAGCATATCGTTCGCCCCAAGGCAAAGTACCACCACATCAGGATTATCGCCAAGTGACCAGTCTAGTCGGGCCAATCCGTTACTCGAGGTATTGCCAGAAACACTGGCGTTAATGATGGTCACGTTTTGTTTGTCTTGTTCAAATTTGGCGGTAAGCGCTGATGCTAAATTTTCACTTTGTGTTAAGCCGTAGCCAGCCATTAAGCTATCACCAAAGAGTATAATTTTCATTGGCTTCTCAGCAAGACTAGAACTCGAAAGTAGTATTAACAGCAAACAGCTGAGGTTTTTAATAACTTTCTTTAATGAGCAATTCATAATGAATCATTATACAAAGGTATCTATATGATAATATGCGCAAACCAATGAAACAGTCAACCATACAATTTAGCAACGTAAGATTAAGTTACGGCTCTTCAAGCAGTCCTGTTGAAGTGCTTAAAGGCGTTAGTTTTTCTCTTAATTCAAACGAGATTATCTCTATTGTTGGCCCAAGTGGTTCGGGCAAAACATCCATTATTATGCTCGCCGCTGGCTTGGAAAAGGCAACTTCAGGCATCATTAGTATCAACAATCAAGACATTACTGAGCTTGGTGAAAACGCACTTTCAGCAATTAGACGAAAACACATCGGCATTGTTTTTCAATCGTTCTACCTAATACCCAATCTTACGGCACTAGAGAACGTCCTGTTATCCCTTGAGGCCGACCAAAAATACAATGGTGATGCCGAAGCGATTAAGCTATTAACTGAGTTTGGCCTTGGTCATCGGATTCATCATTTGCCTAGCGAGCTCTCGGGTGGCGAACAGCAACGAGTAGCGATTGCCCGAGCGTTGATTAACAAGCCGAGTGTTATTTTGGCCGATGAGCCGACGGGTAATTTGGATGAGGCGACGTCTGAGAATATAACAAAACTCTTGTTTGAATACACCAGAGAACAACAAACCGCCCTAGTGCTGGTAACTCATAATAACGAACTTGCCCGAGAGTGCGATCGGATTATTGAGATCAAGGACGGCAACATTGCTTAATCTTCGGCAATGGGCTTATATTCACCGCTACGCTATTAGAGATATTCACCGCAGTTATAAAAAACTTTGGGTCATTGCGCTGACACTATTTATTAGTTTGTTGCTTTTGTCATTGACCTTTTCAGTCAAACAATCACTCAATGATGAAATTCAGGCTAACTCAAAAGAATTACTTGGTGGTGATATTCTCATTGATAGTGGTATTGACCCACTCTCAGATGAGAGACATCAGCAGCTCTCAAGTTTAGGGCAAATCAGTGAAACGGTTAATTTTTTCACCATGCTGTCCAAGCCGAGTGGTGGCGCTGTATTTACCGACCTAAGGGCTGTGGATGAGGTTTACCCTCTTTACGGTGAGGCACAGACCATGCCATCGGATGCTTGGTCTGCCTTTCGTCTTGAAGGCGAAAGGCCTGTGGTTTTAATAAATGAAAATATTCAAAGTCAATTGAAACTCAGTGTTGGCGACGAGCTCACGATTATGAGTAAGATCTTTGTTGTCGGCGGGGTGATTGTTGCAGTGCCAGATTTAACAAACAGCGCTGCTTTTGGTGAATTTGCTATCATCAGTAAACAAGTATTTGATCAATTCGAGCTCACATCAACCGGCAGCTTTCTGCATTATGACTATCGGCTGAAAACTCCACAATCTAGTAATTATCAGAGCAAAATTGAGTCCGTGCAGGCGTTATTCGCTAATGACGAGAATGTGAGAACAAAACTTCCAAAGGACAGCGCACAAAGCTTAGGCCGTCTTATTGATAATTTTTCGAATTTTCTCAATCTGGTTTCCGTCAGTGCGATGATCATTGCTGGCATCGGCATTAGCAACACGTTGTTGTCATTTATTAACCAAAGAAACACGAGTATCGCTATTAAGAAGTCACTGGGCTTTTCTTCAAAAACAATCCAGCTGATTTATTTTTATGAAATATTGATTATCTTGTTGGCGAGTTCAATATTAGCTTATTTACTTGGGGTGTTGAGCCCTCCATTTGTGAGCCAGCTCATTCCTGCATCCTTTGGGTTAACTTTGCAGCCGAGTTTCAGTTTGCTTGCTTATGCCAATATTGCCTTTATTGGCTTGTTGGTGGTGTTGATTTTCTCCATTCCATCTTTGTATTCAATTCCTTCCATTAAGGCGGCATCGCTTTTTCGTAATATTTTCCAACCCGTCAGTTTGCATTTCAGTGCAAAAAACATCGTTTATTTGTTGATTTTAATCACGATTTTGGTAGCATATTTTGTGCTTCAAACTCAACAACAGTTTTTAACCTTGTCGTATTTTTTGGCATTTTTTGCCAGTATGTTGGTTTTTTATGGTGTTGCAAAATGCTTGATAATCGTTTTACGGCATGCAGCGGACTTACCGAATAATGCCTATAAAATCGCTTCTCGTAATATTACAAGCAAAAAATCGTTGGCGCCTATTATTACCATTTCATTGGGCATCGGTTTGACCTTGCTTTTAACACTTAGCTTTGTTTCTGATAATTTAAAAAAAGAAATTTCCGGCAGCATTCCTGATATGGCGCCCGATATTTTCTTTGTTGGTGTCAACAAAGATGAAAAAGAACCGTTAGAATCATTTCTTAGGGGTCTAGACCCTAAGGCTGTAACAGAGTTTAATCCGATGGTCAGCGCTTCATTTGTCGCTCTAAATTCAATTCCCATAGAAACACTTGTGTCGCCAGACAATCCCTCACGTTGGCTGATTAGAGGCGATAGGCGAATATCTTGGTTGGACCATCCACCAGAAGACAACCCCATTGTTGAAGGCCAGTGGTGGGAGGAAGACAGCAACGAGCAAATGCTGGTTTCTTTGGATAGTAAAAACGCCAAGGATCTCGGTATTAAAATCGGCGATGAAATAACGTTGAATATTTTAGGCAGAGAGGTTCATGGAATTGTCAAAAACTTCCGTCAAGTGGATTATCGTAGCATCGGCACCAATTTTGCTATTATGATCAACAGCGCTTTTGCTCAGAAATTACCCTATGAATACATAGGCACGCTCAAATCTGATCTATCAAGCGACGAAGTTCAATCACTAGTTGTGGCGCAATTCCCCACCATTTCAGCGATTAATGTTGAGCGAATTTTGTCGAAAGTAAACCAGATGATGAGTAAGATTTTTATCGCAGTGAGCGCCATTTCATTGATTGTCATTGTCATTGGTATGATTGTCATTGTGAGCGCTGTCATGGTGCAAACAACTCAACGCAAATACAATAATTTGATTTACAAAATATTGGGCGTGGATTTTGCAACCATTCTAAAAGCCACGACTCTAGAATTTGCGCTGATTTATTTAACTCTGATAGCGTTCTCAGTTGGAGCAGCCTCATTAGCCTCTTACTTTATTATTGAACGAATCTTTATTGTAGGGCTTCAGTGGTCGTTTGATTTAGGGTTAACCCTTATACTTACGGCTTCAACAGGTATCGTTACTTTTTTGTTTATCCTTTTGGCAAACAGAAGTATGTTTAGCCCCGCGATCTACCCCTTGATTAGAAACGAGTAGTGATCGACACGTGATTTAGATGAGCGATGTCAGTTTTTGATGCAAATGAGCCACTTTTTCGTCCAAATCGAAAATTTCCGAATTATTTTCGATAATATCGGTCGGTAAGTTGTCGCCAAGTTTTAATCGCTGTTCACGGCTGGTTTGCGCCAATAACATCGCCTCCGCCTTGCTTTGATCGATGTTTTCGCGCTTTTTAAGGCGATGTATCTGGTTTTCGACCTCACAATCGACCACAATCGCTCTATCGAAGGGTTGCCAAAGGTTTTTCTCCACTAAAAGCGGCACAACAACGATAATGACGCCGTTTGTGTGTTCTTCCATCGCCATTTGCATTTTTTCCAATATTTTTGGATGCAGAATTCTCTCAATTAGCGCACGATTGCGCCCTTTTTTAAAAAGCACGTCTCGCAAATACGCCCGATTCAGCGTGCCATCTTCATTGAGTATATCCGAGCTAAAAGCGTTTATCAACTCGCTCAAGCCTTCAGTTCCGGGCTCTACTACCTCGCGGGCGAGAATATCCAAATCAACCACCGGGTTACCGTGTGCTTCAAATAAGTTGCTGACATGACTTTTGCCAGAGGCAATGCCACCGGTTAGCGCGACTTTTAAACTGGATGTTGGCATCTGCTCAATACAAGGTTTGTCTTTAATCTTTAAATTTTATAATGAAAGCGGACGGATAATCAGCCAATACTGAACTGACTTGCTATAAATGCCAGATTTCCCTTGACATTTGTCGCAATTCTTTCGATAATATCCGCTCTTTTGGTTATGTAGCTCAGCTGGTTAGAGCACAGCATTCATAATGCTGGG
>CAWVVS010000008.1:0-20890 GCA_963933655.1 uncultured Candidatus Thioglobus sp.
CGCACTAAATGTTTTCATAACTCTCTTCTCTATGTCACTGCAGAATAATCGGACTATTATAATCACTTTTTATTCTAGAGTGTAAGTTTTCATCGGCCAATGGGGAATAATATCCAAATAAATACCTCGATCGAAACGAGGCGTTATTTTGCCATAATATCAAGGTTTTGATCATAAACATCGGTATCCACACGCATTAGACTCAATAACGTATGGAACAAATTATCATGGGAAAGCGGTTGCTTGGCGGCCATCTCTAAAGCCACCATATTAACTTTTTTGACAAAGCTTTTATCAAACCACATGATGGCTGGCACATGCACTTGTTCATTGGGTGCCATAAAATATGGCATGCCGTGCAAATAGATACCATTCTCACCCAAAGATTCACCATGATCACTAATATAAAACATAGCAGTATCAAGATTCTTGGCATTGTCTTTTAATAATTCGATCACTTTCGAGAGAAAGTAATCAGCGTAAACAATGGTGTTGTCATAGGCATTGTTAATTTCAGCGTCACTACATTCATTTAATTGATTGGTTTGACAGGCTGGCGTAAAGATCTCGAAAGCCTGAGGATAGCGCTTATAATAGGCCGGTCCATGGCTGCCCATGGTGTGTAGCACAATGAGAATATCACTCTCTGCACGATCATCGATGTAGCCTTGCAAGCCATTCAACATGCCCTCGTCTCTGCATTCAAGATGACATAATGGATTAACCTCGTTAGAGCGGTAATCTTCGAAAGGGATACGATCAGCCACTCCTTTCGAGTCTGAATTGTTATCCCGCCATAATATCTCGACACCGGCACGTTTCATAATATCAAGCACATTACTCATATTTTTGCCTTTGGCATGCGAGTAATTGTCTCTATTCAAATACGAAAACATACAGGGTACGGATAGTGCGGTATCGCTGCCACACGAAGTCATATCTTTAAAGGAAATAACCGACTCTTGCTCTAAGTAAGGGTTGGTTTGTCGTTCATAACCATTGAGTGAAAAACGATCCGCGCGAGCCGTTTCTCCGACGACTAAAATCATCAAACGTCTTACACCATCTCGCTTATCGATTGTTGCATCCAACCCAATTTCCAAAAACGGCGCACTTGCTGTGTCAAACTTAGCATTGACATACTTGGTAACAGCGTACAAATAATACGTTGGATTAATGTAGAGTCGCAAATCTCGGTTTTCACGAGCAAATGAAGTGTAGTGCTTTGAAAAACTAATCGTAACCAAAACAAAAACCAAGGTCAATCCAATAATAATTTTAAGCCTTTGCCATAGCCGGATCTTTAGTGATGTTCTTGTTAGCTCCGCTCTCCATACAAAAAATGAAGGCAGAGCCCCAAGAAACAACACATAAGGTATCAGCAGATAGCTGACTAAATCAAAGGACTCGCTGGCATTGGTTTCGAAAACGCTTGAAATCATATTTTCATCAACAACAATGCCATAATTATTAAAAGCATAGGCAACAACTGCTGACGTCAACAATAAAATGATTAAAATTGGTTTTATTGTGTGTCGGAAACAGAATAGTAATAATAGTAGAGATAAAAAGACAAACAACCAAACAAACAGAGAGCCTACAAACAAGGCGTTCTGCGAAAGTGGATAGACAAGAATCACCTTCTCAAAAAAGGTAAAATTACCAGTCAAGGTTATAAAAGCCGCAACCAATAAAACCAGACGCGTCTGTGACATTTTCTGAAAGAACTTCATCAAAGTGTTTACAAAACAAAAGATGCTAATTATATTACCTATCAGTTAATAAAGGAAACAATGCTCAATTCACACATCCACCTAGATTTTGACAACGTCAATACCCCTTCAGCAGCAACTACTGGTGCTATCGTTCCCGCAACTGGTAAAAATAATTGGGATAGTGTTATCCAATGTTGTTCAAAAGATGACAATCGCCATTTTGCGCTTGGCATTCACCCATGGTTTATCGAAGAACATCAAATGATCGACCTATATGACCTCGAAATTAAAATTGAAGAAGAAAGCCCTATTGCTGTTGGTGAGTGCGGTCTTGATTATTTGAAAGTTAAAGATCAGAACCAACAAAGATTTTTCTTTGACGAGCAAATTTCACTGGCTAATCGCTACAAATTACCGTTGATTGTGCACGCAGTACAAGCCACCGAAGATGCCACCGACTTGCTCAAGTCACACGCTAGCTCTCGAGGCGTCATTCACGCCTTTTCTGGCAGTCTTCAGCAAGCAAAAAAACTGGTAGATATAGGATTCTATCTTGGTTTTGGTGCAAAATTTACAGACCCACATGCGTACAAATTACACGATATCGTCAAACACATTCCATCCGAATACATTCTTATTGAAACGGATGACAATCAAGACTCTGATAGCTTGATTAAAGTGGTCGAGCGAATTGCAAAAATTAAGAAAATTGACGTCGAGGAAGCAATTTCTCAATGCGACGATAACGCACGTAAGTTATTTAATTTAAGCTAGTCTTATGGCTGGAAGTTGTGCCCGCACTGAAATCTTAGTTGGTCAATTGGGTCTGGCGCAACTTGCAGAATCCCACGTTCTTATTGCAGGTTTGGGTGGTGTTGGTGGCGCCTGTGCTGAAGCGCTTTGTCGTGCTGGCATTGGCGAAATAACCCTTGTTGATTTCGACACCATTGCCAAAACAGACTTAAATCGACAACTGGTTGCCCTTCATTCAACACTTGGAAAATCGAAAGTCGATGTGCTTTATGAGCGACTCCACGATATTAATCCAGATACCATTATTAATCAAAAACACTTGTTTATTGATAGAGTCGAAGCAGAATCTATTGCCCACGATGATGAATTAACCTTTGTGGCAGATTGTATTGATGCAATTGCCTGTAAAACAGTATTAATCGATACTTGTAACCGTAACGGCATGCCAATTATTTCAAGCATGGGCGCGGGTGGTAGGCTTGACCCAACCCAAGTGACGATATCTAGAATGGATAAAACTCAAAACTGTGGACTCGCTAGAGAAATGAGAAGGCAACTAAGAAATATTCGCGCATCATTGAAGTTCCCTGTTGTGCACTCGACAGAAGTTCAAATCAAAGCCTTGGCGCACCAAGAAGTCATTAAGACAGAGCTCACACCTACAGGCAGACCGCGTGCCGTTAATGGCGCAATATCTTACATGCCCAATATTTTTGGTTTTATGATGGCGGGATATATTATCCAAACTATACTAAAATCCTAAATATAAACTTATGTTCATTGCATTGGAAATGCATAGAATTCACTTTTTAACAGGAGAAAAACAGTGATCAGAACCGAAACCCCTATCTGCGACTTTAATCAACCGGCTTTTGACTTTAATCTTAAAGGTGTCGACGGCGAGCAGCACACTCTTGCAAGCTTGAAAGGCGAAAATGGACTTTTGCTGATGTTTATTTGCAACCACTGCCCATACGTTAAATCCATTATTGATCGGATCATCCGCGACGCTAAAGAGCTTAAAAATCTAGGTGTGAATACCGTTGCCATCATGTCAAACGACTCGAGCGAGTACGAAGAGGACTCTTTCGAAAACATGCAAAAAATTGCCGCGGAAATGAACTTTTCCTTCCCTTACTTAATTGATGAAACTCAAGAAGTTGCCAAGGCTTATGGCGCTGTTTGTACGCCTGATTTTTTTGGTTATAACAAAGACTTAGGTCTGCAATATCGAGGTCGCCTGGACGAGTCCCGCAAAGAGGCTGTGACCAATGCCAAACGCGAACTTTTTGAAGCCATGAGGGAAGTTGCAGCAACCGGAAAAGGTCCTATTGAGCAAACCCCATCAATGGGTTGCTCTATTAAATGGCTAAATTAGCCGGATTTTTTTACAAATTTTGTCAGAATAACAATTCTCTGACCGTTAACTCGACCCTCAATTTGTGCTTCGTTATCAGTAACTATGGAGATATTACGAACCGCCGTGCCCCGCTTAGCCGTAAAGTTAGCACCCTTAACGGTTAGGTCTTTTGTTAACGTTACCGTATCGCCGGCACTCAATATGGCGCCATTACTATCAAGGTGTTTAATATCGCTCTCAGCACTTGTCTTAACACCCACCTCTGCCCAAGCTTGAGTTTCTTCATCAAGATAAAGCATATCAAGCAAATTTTGTGGCCAGCCTTCACTACGCAACCTGTTGAGCATACGCCAAGTGATAACTTGCACTGCACTTACCTGTGACCACATGGACTCATTCAAACAATGCCAATGATTGGCTTCGATTGATTCTGGATTTTCAATTTGATGGTGGCAGGTGCTGCAAGTCAAAACACACTTTTCGGCATTATCTTTGTTGTCATCAACGGCAGTTGTAACGAGATTTTCACTCGAACCACACAGCTCACATTGCTCGCCTGCTCGTTCTCTAATAATTTGTTCTGTATTCATTGGGCTATATAAATTGTATTTTCAATAGACGCTATTTTACAAAACTCCCTTATAATCGATTGAATTAAATTAAAAAATATAGAATTAGGGTATAATTTTGCCTTTCATCTTTTCCCAGCCATTATGTCAGATATGTCAGACAAGCAATCGAGCGCACCCAGTGTCAGTTTTCAAGATTTAGGTTTATCTAACAACATTATTAAAGTGCTGGATGAAATAGGCTATGAGACACCCTCCGCCATCCAAGAGCAGTGCATTACACACCTACTCGACGGCCAAGACATTATTGGTCAAGCGCAAACAGGCACGGGAAAAACAGCGGCATTTGCATTGCCATTACTAGATAAAATCGATTTAGACAAAAAACAGGTGCAAATATTAGTACTAACACCGACTCGCGAATTGGCGATCCAGGTGGCTGAAGCCATTCAAACTTATGCAAGACACCTGAAGGGTTTTCATGTTTTACCAATTTATGGCGGTCAATCGTACGATATACAGCTAAGGCCTTTAAAAAGAGGCGTTCATGCAGTTGTCGGCACGCCTGGTCGAGTGATGGATCATTTAAAACGCGGCACTTTAAAACTCGATAACCTGCAAGCACTCGTACTGGACGAGGCCGATGAAATGCTAAGAATGGGTTTTATCGATGACGTTAAATGGGTCATGGAAAAACTCCCTGAACAAAGACAAATTGCGCTTTTCTCAGCCACCATGCCGAATGTTATCAAACGCGTTGCTGAAACCTTTCTGAACAAACCTAAAATTGTTCAAATTAAAACAAAGACAACGACGGCGCCGACGATTAAACAAAGATATTGGCTTGCTAGTGGTGTTAACAAACTAGACGCCCTAACCCGTATTCTGGAAGTTGAAACGTTTGACGCATTAATTATTTTTGTTAGAACTAAAACAGCCACGATTGACTTAGCCGAAAAACTCTCAGCAAGAGGAT
The DNA here is from genome assembly GCA_963933655.1 of uncultured Candidatus Thioglobus sp. Lineage (GTDB taxonomy): Bacteria > Pseudomonadota > Gammaproteobacteria > PS1 > Pseudothioglobaceae > Pseudothioglobus. Next base: position 5,374 of record CAWVVS010000008.1, read on the forward strand.
TTTCTGCAGAAGCAATTAATGGTGATATTGCGCAAAATCAACGCGAGCGCATTATTAATCAATACAAGCAAGGTAAGATTGATATTCTAATTGCGACAGATGTCGCAGCACGTGGTCTTGATGTTGAGCGCATTTCACACGTAGTCAATTACGATATTCCTCAAGATCCTGAATCTTATGTACATCGTATTGGTCGTACAGGTAGAGCAGGTAGAGCGGGTCAAGCAATCTTATTTGTTGCGCCACGTGAACGCCGTATGCTACAAACAATTGAGCGAATTACACGTCAGCCGATCGAACCGATGCAACTGCCTTCAGCAAAAATTATTAATGAGCAGCGCGTTAGCAACTTCAAACAAAAAATCTCTCAAACTCTGAGTAATCAAAACCTTGCAGTATTTGAAGAATTGATTCTGGAGTTCCAAAAAGATAACGAAATCGACACCTTTAAAATTGCTGCTGCGCTTGCATTGATGGCACAAGGTAGTGAGCCACTATTACTTGACGAAAAAGCCTTTAAACAAGCAGAATTTAGTGCAAATAGCGGCCAGAAAATCACTGTTGACATTGAGGCATCCCCTTTAAAGGACAATCCTCAAGTGCCGATGCGTCGCTATCGAGTTGCGCTTGGTAATAGAGATAAAATCAAACCAGGCAATATCCTCGGCGCGATTGCCAATGAGGCCGAAATATCAAGTCAATTTATTGGCTCTATTCAGATCTTCCAAGACTTCACCACAGTTGATTTACCAGACGAAATGCCAAAAGAAACACTTGAAGTATTGAAAAATGTGCGTGTTTTTGATAAAAAGCTCAACATAGAAGAACTGACAGAGAAAAACAATACAGCCACTGCCAAAGAGCAGTCTGATAACTTTAAAGGCGGCTTCTCTGGCAGAAAAGACAGGGGCAAGCCTCGCCAAAATCGTGACAAAGATAGATCTAGAAATAGAGATAAAGATAGAAAATTCTCTAAACGCAAACCAAAAAGTTAGGTCAACTATTATTGGACAGTGTTAATTAATTTTTTTTAGCTGTTTTTCTTATGTAAAATACACCTGCTGGTAAAAATACAGCTAATGTTTTTATGCGTGTTGTTGATTGATTTGATTTCGGTGTCACGGTGAAGTAGTTAGGTTGCATCTTTTCCAAGTTTTTTTATTTTTTAGGAGACGAAATGTCTACAACAACAGGTAAAGTCAAATGGTTTGACGCAAAAAAAGGTTTTGGTTTTATTGAGCAAGAGAGTGGTGACGATGTATTCGTTCACTTTCGTGCTATTAAAGGCGATGGCTACAAATCACTAGAAGAAGGTCAAGAAGTAGAATTTGAGCTTGAAGACGGTGCTAAGGGTCCACAAGCTGCCAATGTAATTCCACAGTAATTTACTTAATTACTTTGAATTCGAAAAACCCAGCTTTTGCTGGGTTTTTTATTGCCTACAGAACCTTGCTATAACTTTTCATTTTTTGAGTTTTTTTTTGGGTTTGGGCACTGGAAGTTCTTCCCTAGTGATTCTTACAAGGGTACTAATCCATTCTCGATCTTCTATCTTATCCTCAATAAGAAAAACTTAGATTTGCTCCTTTAAAAGCAGGAGCCTCTATAACATCTTTGATAAATTTTCTTCCTTCCTCTGTAGGCTTTACGAAAAGTTTATCATCACAAATTAGGGTAAATAATTTGGGAAATAATCTAAATGAACGCTAAAATACCACCATCATGAATACTTTTTATTGGTACGACTTTGAAACAACAGGCATTTCACCAAGAGTGGATCGCATTACTCAATTTGCAGGTATTAGAACCGATGAAAATCTCAATATTATTGATGAACATATGTTCTATTGCAAGCCAACGCATGATTGTCTTCCCAGCCCATATGCTGTAGCAGTTACAGGCATCACTCCTCAACATTGTGAAAAAAATGGCTTGATTGAACATGAGTTTTTAAAGAAAATTCATGTTCAATTTTCGCAACCAAATACTTGCATCGTTGGTTATAACAGCATCCGTTTCGATGATGAATTCAGCCGTTATGGTTTTTTCCGAAATTTTATCGAGCCTTATGGCTGGCATTGGAAAAACCATAATACAAGATGGGATATTCTAGATGTTGTTCGCCTTGCCTATGCGCTAAAGAAAGATGCAAGCCTTAACTGGGTGATAGATGATAAAGGCAAACCAAGCTTTAAGCTTGATCGTTTATCAATCGCCAACGGTATCGAGCATTCTGATGCGCATGATGCTTTGGCCGATGTGCGTGCCACCATTGCTTTAGCAAAAATTATTAAGAACAAGCAGCCGCAATTGTTTGACTACGCTTTTAGCCTTAGAGATAAAAAAGTGGTGGCAAAAAAAATTGAGCTCTTTGCACCAATGTTGCACACTTCAGGCATGTATTCTGCTAACTTATCATGCACAAGACTAGCAACGGCACTCGCCTATCACCCTGAATATGCAGATCGTGCGATTGTCTTCAATTTGGATCAAGATCCATCCATTTTGCTCGATCTGAAAACTGAAGAACTAAAAACACTGCTTTTCACCAAGAATGAAGATCTTCCTGATGATGTGGAGCGACTGCAACTTAAAGAATTGATTTTTAATAAAAGCCCCATGATTGTGCCAAACGTGCATAAATTGGAAGCCAAAATACTTGAACAGCTTAAAATTGACATGGAACAGTGCTTCAAGAACTTGGACTTTATTCAAAAGAACCAAGAGGAAATTCAAAAAGTTGTGCAAGGCATTTATCTTACGGACGGAAAAAAGCGGCTATCAAAAGATGCCGACCAAATGCTTTATGATAAATTTGTCGATAATACCGACAGGCGGATTTGTGATCAAATTCAAACCCTTTCTACGGATGAAATTGGCACTTTCCAGCCAAGCTTTAAAGATAAAAACCTAGCCACTCTATTTCTGCACTTTAAAGGAAGAAATTACCCTCAATTATTGAGTGATAGTGAGGCTGAGGACTGGTTTGAAATTGTCCAGTCACGTGTACAAGATGGGCAGCATGGCTACTTGTCATTTGATGATTTTGAACAACAACTTACACAACTTAGCAAAGACACGCCTGAAAAACAGATTCTTTGGCAACAACTTGAGACTTACTCACAAACTTTTCTCTAAGTTATCACACCATCACATTGATATAAATGCCTCAAACAGGTATAATATTTTCGCATAATTGCATAATTATCAGGATGAGAGAAAACACATAATGAACGCAGAAACTCGCTATGACATGTTTGGCAGATTGCTTAAACAAATCCCAAACCCAACTACTGAATTAAACTACTCAACTTCTTTCGAGCTCTTAGTAGCAGTTACCTTGTCGGCACAAGCCACAGACAAAAGTGTCAACCAAGTTACTGACGCTTTATTTCCACTTGCCAATACCCCAGAGGCAATTTTTGAGCTGGGTGAGGATACACTTCGCGAAACTATTAAAACAATAGGTCTGTTCAACTCGAAAGCAAAACACATTATCCAAACTTGCAAAATTTTAATTGAAAAGTACGCATCTCAAGTGCCCGAAACGCGCAAAGAGCTTGAAGCACTGCCTGGTGTTGGTCGTAAAACTGCCAATGTTGTATTAAATACAGCTTTTGGTCAACCGACGATTGCTGTTGATACGCATATTTATCGCGTTGCAAATCGTACTGCGATTGCCTCAGGTAAAACAGTTCTTGAAGTAGAAAAGAAACTCATCAAGTTCATTCCTGATGATTTTAAAGTACCTGCCCACCACCTCATGATCCTTCATGGTCGTTATGTTTGTAAAGCACGTTCGCCGCATTGTACAGACTGTATATTGCTTGACCTTTGCGAATACGAAGAGAAAAATCTATAGCGCTTTCCACACATGCTGTACAGCCAAGATCGAACCGAGCAGAGACAATTCTTAGCGAAATCTTGGAAAAAATTTACGAACAAAGAAACCCTCGAGCCACTCGAGAAACTGCTGGCGTCCATAATACAAATACACCCAGAATATCACGGTTTAATCAATAATGTGGATTCGAATTATTTTCCAGAGCAAGGCGAAGTCAATCCTTTTCTGCACATCAATCTGCACTTGGCATTAAGAGACCAGCTCTCAATCAACCAGCCAACGGGTATTAAAGATGCCTACGACCAACTACTTGTCAAATTGAAGGACGAACATGCAGTTGAACACTTGATGATGGATTGCATTGCTGAAATGATTTTTTCATCGCAGAAGAATCAAGCACCCATGGATCATCAGGCTTATTTTCAGTGCATTCAAAACCAAGTTAGGAATAGCTAACTTCCATTAATACCTAGAAATGCATCGACCGCTGTTTAAGAGTCATTAGAAGATAGATCTACCAGTTAACGAAGTTCTTTAATAACTGGAGACCATCGTGCTGTGATTTCTCTGGGTGAAACTGCACGGCAAACATTCGATCTTTGGCAATTGCTGATGTAAATGAGTGACCATACTTTGTGCTACCCGTAACTACGCTGGAATCATTCTCTTGAACATAATAACTGTGAACGCTGTAAAAGCGTGCATTATTGTCAATATTATGCCAAAGGGGGTGACTCGATACTTGATTGACCATATTCCATCCCATGTGAGGTATTTTCAGAGTTGAGTTAATCAAGTTTTTTTCTGATTCTACGAAACTTGTACTCTGTGAGTGTAAATCGGCATGCTTAAACTTAACCACTTTTCCTTGAATGATTGACAAGCCATCGGTGCCACTATTCTCTTCCGAGTGATCAAAGAGTAATTGCAAACCTAAGCATATGCCTAAAAATGGCTTTTCAGCAGCTGACTTTTTAATCACATCTACCAAATTGTGCTCATTAAGCGCCAACATACATGCCCCCATTGCTCCCTGTCCAGGAAAAACAACACGATCAGCATCATTAATTAGTTGGGGATCATTGGTTAGAATTGAGCGATCGTTCGGTGCAATAAACTCAAAAGCTTTTTGTACGGAACGCACATTACCCATTCCGTAATCAACAATTGCGATGGTTTGCATATTTTCTAACGAGCTAGAGAGAACCCTTAGTTGAAGGAATAACGCCCTCTTGCCTCTCGTCAGGCGTTACCGCCATACGCAATGCTCGACCAAATGCCTTAAAAATAGTTTCCGCTTGGTGGTGTGAGTTAACGCCCTTCATATTATCAATATGAAGTGTAACCAAGGCGTGATTGACAAATCCCTGGAAGAATTCTCTAATTAAATCAACATCAAAAGAACCAACTCTGCCTCTGGTGAAATCCACATCCATCATCAAGCCGGGACGGCCAGACAAATCCAGCACAACACGTGAGAGAGCTTCGTCTAACGGCACATAAGAGTGACCATAACGAGTGAGTCCTTTTTTATCGCCCACAGCCTTAAAAAAAGCCTGACCAATGGTAATACCAATATCCTCAACCGTATGGTGATCATCTATCTCAGTATCGCCATCACATCGAATGGTTAAATCCATCAAGCCGTGGCGAGCGATTTGATCCAACATGTGATTTAAAAATGGTACGCCCGTCTGAACATCAGCAACGCCACTGCCATAAATATCTAGGCTAACCGAGATATCCGTCTCATTTGTTTTTCGATCAACTTTAATCATAAGTGAATTTTATCTTAAACTACAGATAGTCTTTGATGAGTATTTCTGCGATTTGAATTGTGTTCAAAGCCGCGCCTTTTCTAATATTGTCAGATACAACCCACATATTCAAGCCATGTTTGTGGCTTATATCTTCACGAATTCGGCTTACAAAAGTTTCATCGTGGTTTGTTGCCTCTTCAAATGGTGTTGCATAACCGCCATCTTCACGCTCGTCAATCACCTTAATACCAGGAGCATTCTCTAATAATGCTCTTGCCTCCTGCGCAGTAATTTTTTTCTTTGTTTCAATGTTAATGGCTTCTGAATGACCAAACAAAACTGGCACTCGGACCGCGGTCGGGTTAACCAAAATACTGTCGTCTTCAAAAATCTTTTGTGTTTCCCACACCATCTTCATTTCTTCTTTAGTGTAACCATTCTCTTGAAATACATCAATATGAGGAATCACATTAAAAGCAATCTGTCTTGGATAAACTTCAATTTCGACTTCTTGACCATTCAACAATCTAGCTGTTTGGTTTGTTAATTCAGTAATTGCCTCTTTGCCACTGCCTGAAACTGCCTGGTAAGTCGCGACATTAATTCGCTCAATACCTACAGCATCGTGAATTGGCTTAAGGGCAACCAACATTTGAATCGTTGAACAATTTGGATTAGCAATAATATTACGATTCGTGTAGTTTGCAATTGCATGTTTATTAACTTCTGGTACAACCAAAGGAATGTCTTCGTCACGGCGAAAATGTGCGGTATTGTCAATCACCACACAACCCGCTTCAGCCGCAATCGGTGCGTATTTTTCGGAGATATTACCACCCGCTGAGAATAAGCCGATTTGAGCCTGAGAGAAATCAAAAGCATCCAAGTCTTGCACCGTCCAAGACTTGCCTTGGCAGGTTACTCTTTTTCCAGCTGACTTTGCAGAGGCTAAAGGGTATAAATTATTGATTGGAAAATCACGCTGATCTAAAATTGAAATCAGAGTTTCGCCTACTGCGCCAGTTGCACCAACGATTGCAACATCATATTTTTTACTCACGATAAAATAATATTAACAAAAGGGTTAATTATACGAACCCTTGAGACCGAAATACACAAATATATTCGATTAAACAAGAAAAAAATGAAGGATTATGGCAAAACAAAGTCAAAATATAAAATGACTGCAAATAGTAGTAGAAATCAACCCTTATACTCACTAAACAGCACGTAACCTACTTTAGTTTAAGTTTCGTAGAAACAAATGCTAAGACGCTGTTGAACTTGGCTTTAAACGCAGTTATCAATTTCTATATATTGGTGCTGGCAACCAAACTCATCGCTTAGATGTTGACACAATGCTTGCACGCCAAAACGCTCTGTTGCATGGTGCCCTGCAGAAAAAAACACCAAATTATTTTCAAGCGCCGTTGCTGGCGTTTGCTCTGAGACTTCACCAGTAAGGTAAGCATCAACGCCAAGCGCTATTGCTTGTTCAATAAAACCTTGGGCTGCACCAGTACACCAGGCAATTCTTCTGATGTTTTTACTTTTATCTCCAACAATTAAAGGAGCTCTTTGTAGGGCGCTCTCAATTTTCTCGCCAAACTCAATGGCCACCGTGTCAATCTCACCGGCCCACAAAAGGCTGTTATCAATAGGCTTTCGGTTTGTAATGCCAAGCAATTGGCCCAATTGTGCATTGTTGCCAACTTCAGTATGCGCATCGAGTGGTAAATGATAAGCAAATAAATTAATATTATTTTCTAATAATAAGGCAATTTTACGCCGCTTAGAACCGCTAATTATTTGTGAGTCATTTTTCCAAAAAAGACCATGATGCACAAATATTGCATCTGCTTTTTCATCAATAGCCCGCTCGATGAGCGCTAAATTTGCACTGACACCACTAATAATTTTATTGATTTTCTTCTTACCTTCAATCTGCAGTCCATTGGGGCAATAGTCCTCAAATGCATCGGCGTTGAGATACAATTGGGTGTAGTTTTTTAGCTCTTCACGATTAACCATAAAAACTCTTAAGTTGCTCTAACAATGCATTATTTTCATAAGAGTTGCTCACCGTCACTCGGACACAATTGGTAAGTTTAGGATGGTTGCCAAAGTTTTTAATGAGAACGCCATTGTCTTTTAAGTACTCAAACAAGGTATTCGCATCCGGCGTTTTGATCAATAAAAAATTAGCATCAGACGGATAAACTGTTAATGCTTGAATAGCGCTCAACTCGTCAAATAAGCGTCCTCTCTCATCAATAATGATCTTTGCGTTTTCTTTAATACGTTCTTTTTCCTTTAACAAGAAATTTGCACTTGCTTGAGTTAATGTGTTGATGTTGTAAGGCAAGCGTAACTTATCCAATTGGCGAACCGTTTCAGGATTGCCAATCAGCAGACCTAACCTTAAACCTGCAAAACCGATTTTGGAAACAGTTCTAAGTAACACCAAATTTGGATAATTAGCGACTTCGTCTAAAAAACTGTCTTTTGCATACGCATAATAAGCTTCATCAACCACAACGAGCGCATCACTAGTCTCTATGATTTTTTTGATAACATCTCGATCAAAAGCATTGCCAGTAGGATTATTTGGATAGGAGATAAAAATAAGTTTGGGTTTTGTTTTCTTGATCACAGCCAGTGATAATTCCAAGTCAATTTGGAAATTTTCATCAAGGGAAACGCCTTCATAGTTGAGACGAGTGTACTTAGCAATCATTTCGTACATGACAAAACTTGGCTCAACACTTAAGATGGTGTCGCCCGTGTCACAAGCAAGTGCTAACAGTTGGATGAGTTCATCTGAGCCATTACCAAGCAAAATATCCAAGTTCTTGGGGATGGCCATTAAGCCTCTTAACGTTTGCTGTAATTCTTGTGCTCCCGCATCGGGATAACGATTAAGATTCGCTTTAGCTAAATAAGCAAGATACGGCTCAATTAAATTTTCAGGGACTAAAAATGGGCTTTCCATAGCGTCCAGTTTTATCATATTTTGAGACTTTGGGACATGATAAGCCTGAATATCTTGAATATCAGAGCGCAACCATTGATTAATAAAAGACATTATGTTGGCTTGGAGCGATTAGGATGATACTGCATTTTACCCAGCTTTTTAGCACTCAATAATGTTTGGTAACAGTAGTCCAATGCTCTTTTGCAAGCAATATCCACATCAATACCGAGTGCTATCAACGCGCTAATCGAGCTCGAAAGTGTACAACCTGAGCCGTGATATTCACCGGGTAATTTGACATAGTTAAAACTGGCAAACAACTTACTTTGTTGATACAAGCGATGTTCAATTTCATTTTGTGAGTCGTCTGCACCCGTGACTAATGTCCAGGGACTATTCAATAACGCCACCGCCTGACTCTCATTAAGGTCTGGTGCCAATCGTGCCAGCTCAGATCTATTGGGTGTAATTAGCTTCGCCAATGGAATCAGTTTATCTTTCATTGCAGCTATCGCATCATCATCAAGCAATTGTTTACCACTACTTGAACAAACAATTGGATCGAGAACAATCATTAATTCGGGTTTTTTGGCAAGCAAATTAGCAATAGTATTAATTTGATTTGCCGAACCCAAAAGACCAATTTTAGCTACTTGAAAATCAATATCAGAAATCAAAGCTCTAAATTGCGCCTCAATGAGAGCACAGTCGACCGAGCGCACTAATGTGACTTCAGATGTATTTTGAGCAGTTAATGTGGTGGCAATGGGAAGCGCTGTAATACCGAATTGATTAATCGATTCAATATCAGCGCTTAGACCTGCAGCACCACTAGGATCAAGCCCAGAAAAAACTAAAACACTTTCTGAAAAAGATCTAGACACTGCCCTAGCGCAACTCTTTCTCAATTAAGTAGTCAACGACTTTAAAAATCCCTTCTATACTGCCCGCATGTGATGCATCTACCCAGTATTTACCGTTAACAACCAGTGTTGGAACGCCTTGCGCCTGATACTTAAATGAATTGGTCTTTGCTTTATTAACGTTTACCGCCACTGAATATTGCTTGAAAGCATCATTGGCTTTAGCCGTATCAATACCATTAATGTTTAGCCAGTTTACAAAATCCTCTTGTGAATTAAAATCAAGGCCGTCTCTGTGAATAGCATTGAAAAGAGGCATGTTCAATCGATCAAACTCGCCCAAGTGTTTCAGGATATAAAAGAAAATCGCGCCTTTTTCCCAACGCTCTGAAAACACGGCAGGTTGGCGTACAAATTCTGCCTTATCCGTCAAAGTCGCTTCCATCTCATGAATATATGGCTCTAGATTGTAACAATGACCACAGTAATACCAAAATAACTCTCTGACTTCAATCTTATTGCCAGTTTCCGTTTCAACCGGCTTGTCTATCACCACATAATGTTTTCCGGCAACGTACACTTGGCTCTCATGATCACGAGATTCGTCGTCAATGTGATCTTCTGTAATGTTTTCTTCTGCAATTTCTGTTGCATGGTCAGACTCACTTTGTTCATCATATTGCTCTTGTGTTTGCAGCACTTGGGCGCCCACGTTGGCGCTAATAGTTTGCGTCTCTTCGCTATTGGCAAAAACGTAATAAGAAGCAACGGTAACGATTGCAAGAAGAATAATTAAAACAGGTATTTTTTTCATGGCATTAATTTTTAAAAAGTTTGTCGATATTATACTGACTCAAAACAAAGTCTCGGCTAGATTGAAATGCTTTCCAAAGTTCTTGGTAAGATCTTCCTTCAATAGGATGCCGTTTATCGGCATTAATCTCCGAGAGTGGTGCTAAAACATAAGCACGCTTGAGTATATCGGCTCTGGGCAAATTCAAACTACCATCCACCAAATTGTCGCAACACACCAAATCCAAGTCAATAATTCTTGAGCAATATTTTGGCAAATCACGCTCTCTACCTAGAACGTTTTCAATGTTTTTTAAAATGGTTATTACTTCAATGGCTGATCTATTAATTGAGGCATTGACACCAATATTATAAAAATCATTGCCCGTAAAACCCTCGGAAGGACTTTCGTACAATGAAGAAACAACAATATCAGAAAACTCCTCGTTGAGTGCTTCGAGCGCAAGCTTAATCTTGATAGCACGATTGTCATTTGAGCCAATATTAATATGAACATCGCTCATTAAGTTACGACTTTTGTGAAGATCGCTCAATAATAACACCGACGCCTTCTGCGCCTGTGACTGCCTCACCTTTGTTTAGCTTTAATTTAACCCACGTTACACCAAACTCATTGATTATTATTTGACACACTTCCTCGGCTAATGTTTCCACAAGCTGGAATTCACTACTTCTCACATAACTACTAAGACGATCACAAACGGCATGATAGTTCACAGCCTGATCAATATTATCAGTATTAGCGGCAGTGGCATTGTTAGAAGACATTTCTATATCAAAAACAATGTCTTGACGAATTTCACGCTCCCAATCATATATCCCGATAACCGTATCAATCTTTAGGCCTTGTATAAAAACAATATCCATATTGGTATCATTGAACCACAAAGACCATATGATACCTTTGGGTAAAGTTTTTAACGCTACAAATGTTGAGTCTCCTGCTATTGATTGATATAATTTAGCTTAGGACAAAAGCATTCTTATCTGAAAGTCACGCTAAAGGAGTGAGATTTGATTTTTTACTTATTACTAATTGCTGCTTATTTGATCGGCTCGATCTCATCTGCAATAATCGTCTGTAAAGCACTGAGCTTACCAGACCCCCGAACACAAGGCTCTAATAACCCAGGTGCCACTAATGTGCGGCGAATAGCTGGCAATAAAATAGCTGCCGTTGTGCTATTGGGTGATAGTCTCAAAGGCTTTCTACCAGTGCTATTGGCAACAACATTTGAGCTCAGTTTATTTAAAATATCTCTGGTTGGGCTTGGTGCGCTACTGGGTCATATTTATCCAGTATTTTTCGATTTCAAAGGTGGTAAAGGGGTTGCGACTTATATAGGCATACTGCTCGCTTGCAGCACAATTGTAGGCATTGTTTTTATCTGTATTTGGTTATTTATTGCGAAGGTATTAAAAATTTCTTCATTATCGGCGTTGGTAGCAACAGCTATTTCGCCTATTTATTACTACCTGCTTGTCGATGACGCTCGTTCAGCAATTGTTCTCACTATTATCTGCGGGTTAATTTTCTACACACATCGTAGCAACATCGCCAGACTCATTAATAACGAAGAAGATGACATTAAGTCTTAGTATTGACACCTTTTTTTAGCAAGTAAAGCGCAACGAATACCAGCATTGCAATCATTAGCATAGGTACAAATAATGCTAAATAAAGATTGGTAGAACCAACACCCAACATGCCTAACCTAAAGCCATCCATCATATAAAAAATTGGATTAAAGGCCGACAAAGAGCGCCAAAAACTTGGCAATATATCAATACTATAAAACATACCACCAAGATAAGTCAAAGGCAATAATACAAAAGTTGGCACAATGGATATGTCATCGAAAGATTTGGCAAAAATAGCATTAATAAAGCCAGTTATGGAAAACATCACCGAAGTCAGTAAAAAAAACAAGGCAAGAATTCCATAGCTATAAACACTGAGTTCAACAAAAAAAGAAATGGAAAAAGTCACCGCTAAACCCACACACAAGCCTCTAGTCACTCCGCCTGAAACAAAGCCTAACAATATGACCCAATTGGGCACGGGCGAAACCAACAATTCTTCAAAACTGTGATTATATTTTGTCAGGAAAAATGAGGAGACTGTATTGGCATAAGACTGCATAATCACTGTCATTAAAATAATGCCTGGAACAATAAAATGCAAGTAATCAATTCCTTGCATGTGCCCAATTCTTTCGCCCATTAAACCGCCAAAAATAAGAAGATATAGAGACGTTGTTACTACTGGTGGCACAATGGTTTGCACCCAAATACGTGCAAATCGCAGAATCTCTTTAATAACAATCGTTTTATAAGCGATCCACATCATTCGCCTGCCTTGCTGGTCAGTGATAAAAACAAATTCTCAAGACGATTTTGCGCCGAACGAATATTCGCAACACTAATATTTTGTAATAATAGCTTAGTGATAACAGTCGAAATTGTCGTTGATGCTGGGAGTGTTATTTGCAAAGTGTGTGTGTCCAGAACTTCACATTCACAATGATTAATTTTTATGTTGTCTGACAAACTCTCAACGCACTCAAATATTAATACTTGGTGTTTGGCTTTTTTAAGTAAAGCCTGCATACTGGATTGTGCCACAATCTCACCCTCGTCAAGTATGGCGATGTTTCGACACATGGATTCTGCTTCTTCTAAGTAGTGGGTTGTCAGAATGATGGTTAACCCCTCTTGATTGAGTTGCTTTAAAAAGCCCCACATAGAGCGACGAATCTCAACATCAACTCCGGCAGTTGGCTCATCCAAAATAAGAATTTCTGGATTATGCATCAGTGCGCGCGCCAACATTAGTCGACGCTTCATACCGCCCGATAAAGACTGTGGCACTTCTAGACGCCGATCCCAGAGGTTAACTTTTTTTAGTAACGTTTCAGCACGAAGTGTTGCTTCTTTTCGATTGATACCAAAATAACCCGCCTGATTAATCAGTATTTCAATATTTGGCTCGTGCGGATTAAAATTAAACTCTTGCGGCATTAGGCCAATTTTTCGTTTGACTTCGTTAATATTTTTATCTTGATCAAGACCATCGATCTCAACAGAACCCGACGTTGAAGTAATCAAGCCACAAATAATCCCGATAGCGGTCGTCTTGCCAGCGCCATTAGAACCCAGCAAGGCAAAAAAATCACCTTTTTCGATCTTTAAATCAACTGCTTTGAGAGCTTCGAAGCCATTTGAATAGGTTTTGCTTAGTGCATTAGTGGAAAGAGCATGTGTCATAAATAAATTAACTCTCAGGAAAAGTTGCTGAAACAGTCGTTTAACACAATCAGTATATTGCCTAAACAAGCAAAATGATTTTAACATTGATCAACATTATTGGGCTAGTTTTGCGATAATTACCCCCTTAAAACAATAAGCCACTTTTCTAAGGAAATGTCAACAACACAAAATGTCACTTTGCCAGATATTGGCGACTTCGATCAAGTTGAAGTAATAGAGATTTTAGTATCCATCGGCGATCATGTTGAAGAGAATGACAGCATAATCACCCTAGAAAACGACAAAGCGACGATGGAGATTCCTGCGCCTTTTTCAGGCACAGTGAAATCGATCGAAGTCGCTGTGGGCGAAAAAATCTCCAAAGACAGCCTAATCATTACTTTCGATGGCCCTGAGGACTCTCAAAGCGAGGCAGACCACTCTAGTGTTGCGGTCAGTGAAACACCAGAAGAGCTAATGGTCATTTCAAATATTATCGAGGTAGTGGTGCCGGATATTGGTGACATCGACCAGGTGGAAGTCATTGAAATATTGAGCGTTGTTGGTGATGAGATTAGCAAAGAACAAGCTATTATCACCCTAGAGAGCGATAAAGCCTCTATGGAAATCCCATCTCCAGTGTCTGGAAAAATTACAAAAATACTCTTAAATGTTGGGGATAAAGTCTCGGTTGGCGACCTTATACTCTTACTTGAAACCAAAAGTGAACAACCCAATAAGTCAAAAGCTACTGCAGTCGATAGCACGCCCGAAATAATTGATGCAACCGAAGAAAAACCAAACAAAATTGTCGATGAAGTGATTTCTGTTACCACTTCTTCTGGATCACACGCTTCGCCCTCGATTAGAAAATTAGCGCGAGAATTAGGTGTTGATTTATCAAATATCAAGGGTAATGGTCAAAAAGGCCGCATCTTAAACACCGACTTAAAAGACTACGTTAAACAAATTATCAGTGGCAGTAGTCCGATTGAAGGTGTAGAAATTATGCCTCTTTCTAGAATAAAAAAACTTTCTGGCAAACATTTAGCGAAGTGTTGGACTGAAATACCCCACGTCACTCAATTTGACTCTGTCAACATTGAACAAATGGAAGAATTTCGAACACACCAAAAAGCAAGAGGTATTAAATTATCGCCTCTAGTTTTTATCATGAAGGCTGTTGTACAAGTTCTTAAACAACACCCACACTTTAACGCCTCACTCGACGAATCTGGTGAAAACCTTTTGGTAAAACAATACTATAACTTAGGCATTGCAATGGATACGCCTGATGGGTTAATCGTGCCAGTTATTCGCGATGTAGGCAAGAAATCTCTAATTGAACTTGCTGACGAACTTGCTGAGGTATCGACTAGAGCTAGGGAAAGCGGTCTTAGTAAGGCTGAAATGCAAGGTGCGGGCTTTACCATTTCCAGTCTTGGTGGTATTGGTGGAACGCAATTTACACCCATTATCAATTCTCCAGAAGTGGCTATCCTTGGTGTTTCTAGAACACAAATTATGCCTGTCTGGAATGGTGACGAATTTACTCCAACTGCAACATTACCATTAGCGCTTTCTTACGACCATCGTGTAATAGATGGCGTACAAGGCGCTAAATTTATGGCAGACCTTAATCAAGTGCTAAAAAATATTATGGAGATATTGTTATGACCAAAACACAAGTGTTGGTAATCGGTTCTGGCCCTGGTGGTTATAGCGCGGCATTTCGTGCGGCCGATCTTGGCAAGCAAGTAACATTGATTGAACGCCATGATAATTTGGGTGGCGTTTGTTTGAATGTAGGTTGCATCCCCTCAAAAGCACTACTTCACACTGCACAAGTGATCAACGAAGCCAAAACTGCTGACCACCTGGGCGTACATTTTGAGCCGCCGTTAATTGATGTTGATGGCATCAAAAAAAACAAAGCAGACACGGTCACCAAACTAACCGGCGGCATTAAAGCGTTAGCCAAAGCCAGAAAAGTTAATGTAATCACTGGTTATGC
>CAWVVS010000009.1:0-20785 GCA_963933655.1 uncultured Candidatus Thioglobus sp.
CACCTTGGTTGACGCCTCCCACTGATCATTAATATTCCAATTTAATCCGGTTGTCAGTAACGATAAATCACCATCTGCAACAATCACATTTGAAATATCCCAACTCCAATCCGTATTCTCAAATTCATCACTAACGCTGGCTATATAATTCACATTACTTCGGCGCGTGCTCACGTTGGCAATCAAACCGGGAGTCCGATAATCATCCGCAAAATCCAGCCAGTATTGCGAACTAATTGCCAACAACCATTGACGATCACCCTCACCAATGTCAAGTGCAAGATCCCAGTCGAGCCTGTCTACTTTCACCAGCTGGCTCGAATTATTGTGCTCGAGATTATGTTTATAAGAAACATCAAATTTCAATAAATGGTTTCCCAGTACTTTGTTCATACTAAAGCCCAGTAGTTGGTAAGCCTGAGCATAACTGACACTATTAGCAATATCTTTAACTGCGCCATTGGGTATCAAGTGCGCAGCATATACTGCCATATCGCCACCTTCTTGGTTAATGCCGTAGCGAAGACCAATTTCTCGATGGGAGCTGTCAATTAAAGAGATGCCAGTAACCTTCGTAATCTCAGGATTTGGGTTATAAAAAATACTCAACTCTCTGTCGGGCCAATACCTCGTTGCACTAACAAGCCATTGTGAGGTTTGTGACGGATCAGTTAAATCGCCATTTGGATTGATTACATCCAATGCTCCGCCCTCTAGTTCGCCCCAACCGATAGTATAGCGGCCAAATTTAGCACTCCAATCGCCCAAACTGTATTGAAAAAAACCCCGCTCAATTTCAAAATCACTCACTTTAGTTGAGTGTTTGCTGTCTTCAGGCCAGTAATATTTGCCTTTTAGCTCGATTTCACCATAACTCGATTGACCTATCGAACCGCTAGCCCCAAGGGTTAACTCACTTCTCTGGCGTGTTGTGCTCCAATCATCTGCCGGATTAACTCCCCATTTTTGCGATTGCTCAATGGTTAGCCAAGGAAAAAAATCTTCGCTGCCCTGATCTTCTATGGAAAAAGAATCGTCATCATCACCCCAATCTTCAAATGACTGCTCCACATCATCGGCAAACAAATCGTCCTCCAAAAGTGATTCATTCGCTAAAAGCGTTGTGCTGCTGAGAAAATTGAAAGCCAGGGCGATGCTAAGCGCGCAAAGATATTTAAACATAAAGCCCAATTTTTATTGAGCCTGCTGGCGCAGATTATTTAAATATTGCTCTCGGAAAGCTTGGTCTGTTAATGCTCTTTGTGTCAAGAACGACTCATCAATATCCATATCAAAACTAATTGCCTCTAATTTCATATTGGTCAATCTTTGGCTGACTGAATTCATAAAAGTCAAACTACGACCCATCCAGATGTTGTTGATTTTCTTCACCTTGCCGACTTCGATACGCTTGATTGGATTATCGTGCTTATCAAACATTTGCGCTTTGAGAACGATAAAACGCTCTATGTCTATCCAGCTCCGTGTTTTTCCATAAGTAGCCCTGTTGATTCGATGTTCTTTTGGCTTGGTCTCAATCACTACCACCTGTCTGCCTCGATACTCACCTTGTTCCAACATTTCATAAGTGTAATCATCCAGCTTGCCAGTTTCCTGGTCTTCTGTGGTTATTTCAGTGCCAAATAAACTAGCGGATTCGGTTTCTTCATCGTCATTGTTTCTAACACTGATGCGCTTCACTTTGCCAAGCGCAGAAAGATACAACCAAGTTTCATTATCACGCTCAGTATCTTCATAGGTATAAGTCAACATGCCAATACCGCGTTCACTCGCTGGCTCCAACAAGATAGCGATTGACTTGGTATCTTTATTATCGATGCCGATGTTAATTTGGGCACTTTCAACCAATTTTATACGTGCTTTTTCAACGCATTTTATCTTGCCATTTTTGATGCCAAACTTACAGGTGGTAAGCCTCATTCGGGTGAATGCAGAATCCGTAGTTTTGCGCTGGTTCTCATCCACTTGTTCAATAATTTCTCTGACGCTCAAATCGGTTTGGGCAGCAATGTCAGTGCTAATAACACTCAAAGACGTTGCCAATAAAATAGTACACAAGAAATAAGAAGTGCTTTCTGAGCATAAGGTTGTCATGATTTCGCCTCATTAAAATTCAAATTATCATCAACATTTTTCTCACCAAATTTTGGTTTGAAAATCATAATCAAGGCAGGGAAAAACAGCAGGTCACAAAGCAAAGCAACAAAAATAGCCAGTGAGCCAAAGGTACCGATTTTCACTAAACCTAAATGGTCGCTAAAGCTTAACATAAAGAATCCACAACCTAGGATTAAAGTTGTAAATGTGACCGCTTGACCCACCTCTTTAATGGCATCTATCAACGCAATTTTCATACTACTAGTAGCTACCAAAGCCATTCGATAATGACTAATAAAGTGAATGGTATCGTCCACAGCTATACCAATAATGAGCGGTGCAATAATCAAAGTATCGGTATCCAGTGGAATGTCTAACAGCCCCATTAAGCCAAAGGCAAGCGTTGCAGGAATAAGATTAGGAATAATCGACATCGCCCCGGCTTGCAGCGAGCCCAAAGTGATCATCAACAAAGCACTAATCACAATTGCGGCAATCGCCAAACTCTTAAACTGAGAGCGACTTAAATCATCAGCCAACTGCATAAACAGCGCGAAAGAACCAGTCATTTGCACTTGCATTTGAGGGTATCGATCCTGCAGCGGCGCAAAAGCATAATCTATATCCCTTTGAATTTCGTCAAAGAATACAGCATACTCAGCTGAACCGGCATTTCTCAACTGCACGCTAATATGACTCTTGGAATAATCATCACTAACTAAGGCTTGGCGTTCCTCGACATTGGCGCTATTGAAAAGATACAACAACTGAGAAACCATAATACTGTCATCAGGAATACTACGATATCGCTCATCTCCTTGCATAATAGCATGCGTCTCTTTCACTAGATCTGCTAGCGAATTGCTCCGAATAATGTAATCACCATAATTTTGTTTCAGCGTTACTTGCAAATCGCTCATAGCTCTAAGAACCTCGGGATCCATCAACGCGTCTGATTCGCCCATTTTGACCATAATCAACATATTGCCAGAACCCATCATATGTTCATCAACAATATCGTAAGCCGCACGAATAGGTACGTCTTCAGAGAAAATTTCTACTAGATTAGAATCAATCTTGACTTGAGAAGCGCCGTACATGCAAGCAGCAAAAACACCTAAAAAAGCAACAACAATGGCGAAACGAAAGCGTTCAACAAACCTCGGTATTTTATCGAGTAAAGGGGGTAGCCATGCGGCATTCAATAGCCACAACAGTCCCAACTTTCTCGCAAAAAAGTGTAAGGGTTTTATAAACAAGCCGAGCAAAGACAGCACGCAGTTTTTTACTCGAACTAACAAGCCGATTACACCACTCGCTTGTTGTTTTTGTGGTTTTGCAGTCGGTACCGGATGCCAATAATCCAACAATACTGGCAATAAATAAATTGTAAAGAGGAAGGCCATAAATACGCCCGCGGCAGACGATAGACCAAAAATACTAAATTGTGCCATGCCGGTCACTGCCAAAGATGCCATACCCGCCATGGTGGTAATTGTTGTGAGTAGAATAGGTACGCCTGTTTTACCGTAAGCAAGAGTTAACGCTTGCTCATGATCCTCGTCCTTTCGTCGAAAAAACATATAAGCACTCATGACATGAACACAATCAGCAATGCCAACCGCAACGACCAACATACCCGTTAAACTAACCAGCGTTGAAGAGGAAATACCTAGCCAGCCCAAGCCACCGAAAACAAACAATAAACTCATACCAATCGCTAACTGCGGCAATACGACAGCTGAGAAGTTGCGGAATAACGAATACAACAAGACATTAATGACGAGAACCATACCCAGCAGCAGCAAGCCAGCATGAATCATTGTATCCCATGCAAGTTCTGTCATAGAGGCGTTACCAATTGGGTAAAAATCAAACTGCTCTATAAAGTGCGATTGCTTATAAATACCTGAGACAGCCGGCATAAAGGTGAGATAAACACTCGGGTCTAGATCTTTAAACTTTACATTGGTAACCACGGCTTGATCGTCCACCAAGGAGTCAAAGTCATCGAAACTCTCATCAAACACATCTTCTGTAAATAATGAGTTATCTTGAGAGTCTAATTCAATAATAGGCTCTGTACCAAAATCTGTTTTAATTGATAATGCACCAAACCGATGATCTTTAGAGAACATAAATAACGGCAACATGCTCTGAGCGTTTGCTAGCGTTTTAATCCGGTTTAACTCTTGCTGATTAGTGGGAATTTCACGAGGCACCAATAAAGGCGCACTAAGTGTATCGCCTTCGCTTTGTTGAATGCGAATATTGGTAAGGGACTGTACACGTTTAATATGGTCAAGTATTTCCACTTGCTCCAGAGTTAAACCGTATTTATCAATTAAAATTTGTGAGTCTCCGTGCGTCGCATTTGCAAGCGCATCTGTGAGCTCTGAAATGAGTGTCAGCGATTGATGGGAGAAAACGTCGCCGTCTTTTGCCTCATAAACAATAAACAAGCCATCGTCACTGCCGAATTGCTGACGAAACTCATCCAAGGCATCGAGTGCTGGATCACCCTTTTCGAACCATGCATCAATAGCAAAATCAATGCTGAACTTGTAATAGGCACCATACCCCATGAACAGAGTGGATGCGAGAGCCAAAATCAACACCAATTTGCGATATCCTCGCAGTTGATTGGGCACTTTGGCAAAGTAGCGACTGAGCGCTAACAGTAAGTTTTTCATGTACTATTCACTTGTGAAATGTAACAACTAATAGTGCTCATTCTATCAGTTATTTAAATCGAAAATAAGGCTTAATGTGATTCTTAAATAAATAAACTAATCAAGTTAAAAATATCCAAAATTTTACAAATGACGCACAACAACTCATTTTATTTCCAAAATTGGCCTAATAAAGACTGAAAATGGCTATTTTTTATCGAAAAATGGCATTATCAGGGGCTATTTAGTCGTTTTATTGAGGTTAAAAGCCTCACTCAGAAAAATTTACGATTTTTTGCAAAAAGCGTATTTTTAGGCAATTACCATTGTTTGTAAATCCTTTCAATGGCTTGAAAAACCAACAAGCGCTACATATACTTATAGAAATAATAAACTGTTAAAAAGCAACCAAATATAATGACAACTCTCCGCAAGTATTTTGCAGACAAGCTTTTCGCAAGTCGAGCACCCAATACACCACCTATGATCGCACCGGAAAAAGCAATCATGGTGTAAGGCCAATGCACAATGCCAGAGAATGAAAAAATGATAAATGCAGCCAGAGATATGACGGCGCCCAATAAATTTTTCAGCGCATTATTGAGGTGAATGTCACTAAAACCCGTCAGTTGTAAGCTTGCCATTAACATAATGCCCAAACCCCCGCCAAAAAAACCGCCATACAATGCCACTAGAAATTCAAACATCCGAGTCATAATCGATGGCTTAATCTGTTCAGCGCTTCCAGATGGTGTGAACAATATCTTCAATTTTCCACCAAACATGAACAACAGTGTTGCTAGCAAAATGAGATAGGGAATCATCTTTTCAAATGCCGCATTGCCTGTATAAAACAGCAGAATTGCACCCATAACGCCAGCAATAAATGAAATGATGATTGTTGTCTTTATTTCACCAGCATGTGCCAGGAGTTGCTTACGATAATTAATAACAGCCATTACATTGCCTGGCCACACTGCAATTGCATTGGATGCATTGGCAACAATGGGTGGAATGCCTGTCGCTAAAAAAACAGGGAAGCTAAAAAAAGTACCGCCCCCAGCAACAGCATTACACATTCCAGCAGCTATTCCAGCAAAAAATAGCAAAATTTCCATTAAATGCACAACTCAGAAGTAATCATTTTATTTACAAAAAATTTTCCAAAGGTTTATAAATAATGAACTATACCCCAAACAACAAATTGATTAGATAAACCTATGCCATTGAGAAGTGAAATGCCGTAGAAAATTCACAATCCAAACATCATGAAATATTGACTTGTTTATAAATTAGCAAATAACGCACTCTATCACAACATTTATGACGATTAAAAAAGAATAAATAGCAAGAATGAAGTGTTAATGACAAAAATAACTTGACAAATATTTTTCAAAAGCGTACTCTCACAACTGCATGGGCTTTTTTCATGGGAGAGTGTTTTATCTTTTTTTGAAAAACGCACATAATGGCAGTATTGTCCACACCCCCCGTAGTACGTGTTTTGCTGCCTGTTTTTTTTTGTTTTTTAACAAGTTAAAATAAGGAGTTTTACATGAGTATGAATCGAAGAAAGTTCCTCAAATCTGCAGCTGCCGCTGGTGGTATTGCTGCCGCATCTACTTTTCCATCACCCGCACTTGCCTCGGGAAATATGGAAGTGACCATGGTCAGCACTTGGGGTAGAGACTTCCCAGGACTGGGTACTGGTGCACAACGTTTTGCTGCCAACCTAGAAGCAATGACCGATGGTCGAATTAAAGTCAACTACTTTGCCGCCAATGAGCGTGTTAAAGCTTTTGACTCTTTTGACGAAGTCGCTTCTGGTAATGCACAAATCTATCACGCAGCTGATTATTACTGGAAAGGCAAGCACCCCGCTTGGGCTTATTTCACAGCCGTACCTTTTGGCTTAACCTACACCGAAATTAACGCATGGATTCATTTTGGCGGCGGTCAAGCACTGTGGGATGAACTAGCGGGTGGTTATGGTCTCAAATGCTTACCGTGTGGTAACACGGGTGTGCAAATGGGTGGTTGGTTCCGCAAGGAAATTAACTCCGTTGATGACCTTAAGGGCCTGAAAATGAGAATACCTGGACTGGGTGGCGACGTCATGGCCAAATTAGGTGTCTCACCTATTTCAGTACCTGGTGGTCAAATTTACGAGAATTTGATTTCCGGCGCAATTGATGCCACAGAGTGGGTTGGACCGTACAATGACAGCTTAATGAAGTTCTATGAAGCTGCCAAATACTACTACTACCCAGGCATGCACGAGCCAGGCTCTATGCTATCTTGTGGCATGAATAAAGACTGGTGGGAAAGTCTTACGGCTTCCGATCAAGCAATCATTAAAGCGGCAGCTGCCTCTGAAAATGAATTGATGATGGCAGAGTATAACGCCAACAACGGTCGTTCCCTTGAAAAGCTGATCACAGAGCAAGGCGTGAAATTACGTAAGTTTAGTGATGACATTTACGACTCGTTCGCTGAAGCTTCTGAGGAGGTATTCGCCGAAGTACAACAACATAGTGACTTGGCGGCTCGCGTCCACGCAAGCTTTGCTGAGGCGCGTTCGTCTATTGGTGCTTGGGCTAAGATCTCTGACCAAGCCTACGTTGAGCAGCGTAACCGCGCTCTGGGAGTCTAATACTATAATTAGATTTGTAGCGACTAAAAGAGCGACTTCCTCGGACGTCGCTCTTTTTTTTAAGTCAGACTATTTCCAGCATTAGATTGTTACTTTGCACATATATCCCAGTGCAGCGAACACTTTAATCCTGTTATGATGCATGATAATGACTACGGCACTTTCACTGAAAGAATAAACACCAATAGCAGAAGATTACCAATATGACATCATCAGCAATTCATTTCAGTGATTCAAGCACTAAATCATTAGCAACACCTATCTTTAGGGTATTGGCAGGTGTAATGATTGGCTATGTCATCGTTTTATTGCTTAATAACTATCTTATTTTTTTTCAGGATTGGCCAGGTCCTCTTAATTTTCTTAAACACCAGCAATGGTTCGGATTTTCCCCTTTGCGAAACCCTCTTGAAGCTAATGCCATTTCTCTTGGCTGGATTCAATTTCTGATGCTTTTTGCAGTATTTGGCATGGTGACTGCATGGGTTTACAAAACCCATCAACGCGACTTACGAGACGACGCCAAACTTTGGTCTGATTTCGCTGCCTACATTATTCGCGCTGCTTTTTGGGCCATCCTATTGATTGGCCTCGTCGATGTGACCATCTCTTTCCTAAGAGTCGAAAATTTCTTAGAAATTCTTGTTGGTGATGAGCTGGCAATACAACTTGGACGATCACAATTCCGTGGCACTTATGTTCTTTACCCCATGTTTATCGTTGGTGGCATCATCGCTTATTTTTCCAAGGGTCTGGATTTTATCTGGCTCGCATTACTCATTGTCATTACCGAATTTCTGATCGTTATTGGTCGATTTATCTTTTCTTATGAGCAAGCTTTTATGGGGGATCTAGTGCGTTTCTATTACGCAGCACTGTTTCTTTTTGCCAGTTCTTACGCACTGGTTTCTGGGGGTCATGTGCGTGTTGACGTACTTTATGCTTCTTTCAATAAACGTAAAAAATCCATTAGCAATATTGTCGGATGCCTGTTATTAGGATTACCTCTGTGCTGGATAATTCTTATCACAGGCACGTGGACTCGAGGAAGCAGTCTCAACGGGCCCATTTTAACTTTTGAGGGTTATCAACAAGGTTATGGTATGTACGTCAAATATATTATGGTTGGCTTTCTCATTATTTATGCGGTGAGCATGCTGGTGCAGTTCGTCAGCTACACACTGGAAAATATTGCAAACCTACAGGAAGGCGCGGAAGAAGATTTGATCGAGGAGGAAAGTATATAACTCAAAAAATCTTTTATCCGTTTTGATTTATCACTAACTTATGGAACATTATTTTCTAATCTTACTTGTGCTACTGATGATGGGCGCACTCATCTCTGGATTTCCAGTTGCTTTTTCATTGCCGGGTTCTTCTATTTTGGCAATTGGTATAGCGGCTCTCGCCGGTTACCTTTTCGTTGGTGACATGGATGCCTATTTTGTGCATGGCGGGCCGGTGGAATGGCTTAACGCCGGGGTGACGAATTTCCGTAGTCTCTATTGGGATGTTGAGCGAGATACATTGATAGCAGTGCCGCTGTTTATTTTTATGGGTATTATGCTGCAGCGTTCAAAAATTGCTGAAGATTTACTGGTGGCTATGGCGCAGCTTTTTGGACCCGTTCCCGGCGGGCTTGGCATATCGGTTGTCTTTGTTGGCGCATTGTTGGCAGCAACAACAGGCATCGTCGGCGCTACTGTGATTGCAATGGGTCTCATCTCATTGCCAGCAATGTTAAAGAATAACTACTCTAAATCGTTGGCCTCCGGCACCATCTGCGCCTCGGGAACGCTGGGGCAAATTATTCCGCCTTCAATTGTCCTTATTCTTCTTGCCGATCAATTGTCAAATGCTGCTGACGTTGCCAGCACAACCAGAGCTGCACAATACAGAGAAGCAACTGGTGAGTTTGTCATGCCCTCTGCCCTTGACGTCACCTCGACGAGCGCCGGTGATATGTTTATGGGCGCATTTATCCCGGGGTTAATTCTTGTTGGTCTATACATGCTCTATATTCTGATTTACGCCTTGATTAAACCAGAGGTTGCGCCTACCGTCGAGCATGAAGGTAAATATGACTTGCAGTTTTTCATTCGAATTTCACTTTCCTTAGTGCCGCCTCTGCTGCTCATTTTTACTGTGCTTGGCTCAATCATTTTAGGTGTTGCGACGGTTAATCAGGCTGGATCAATTGGTGCCGTTGGCGCTATGGTCATGGGCGGTTATCGCCTCTATCCCAATAAAAAAACAACCTACTTACCGGCAATCCTAACCATTGGTGCCACAATAGTTATTACCATTATTCTCAATTATTACGACCCTAATGTTAAAAACATACAAACCACGAGTGATGTCATTGGCGTAACGCTAGCAACCATTGCGGTGTTGGTGCTGCTTGTTGGTGTTTTTTGGAGTGGCTGGCGCATTTTCAAGATAGAGGACACCTTGCACGGTGTCATGCTCGAAACAGCCAAGACAACGTCGATGGTATTTATTATTCTCATCGGTGCAGCAATGCTAACCTCTGCCTTTAGGGGTTTTGGCGGTGAAGTGCTGGTGAGGGAATTTCTAACAGGCCTTGATGGCGGTTTCTGGGCGCAATTTATCGTTGTAATGGCGGTTATTTTCTTTCTCGGATTTTTCTTAGATTTCATTGAAATCGCCGTGGTTGTAGTGCCGATTGTCGCGCCAATTTTGCTCGCCGAACCCTCAGCTAACATAACCGCTGTTTGGCTCGGCGTGATGATTGGCATGAACATGCAAACTTCATTTTTGACACCGCCCTTTGGCTTCTCATTATTCTATTTACGCAGTGTTTCTCCCCCAAGTGTGAAAACACAACACATTTATAAAGGTGTGGTTGCATTCATCATCCTACAATTGGCGGGTTTGACTATTGCCGGCTATTATCCAGCTTTGGTAAACTACTTACCAAAATTAATTTACTTCACCTCCGATAACGCACCACCACCTATTAACCCTAAGTTTCAAGTTTGCTTGGAAGAAAACCTCTTCGAAGTTTATGAAAGAGAGGCTAATGTACTGCGCTCAAGTGTTGCAAATGCCCAAACACTTAATGTTGGTTATTTGCCTCAAAAGCTGCAAGATAAATTTGCAGAAACACACCAAAGGGTGCTTGGAACTTTCGCATTAATTGATACCATACACTCAAACGAAAGAAATCTCGGTGCGTTTGTTATTGACTATCGACCGCTGCATGAAGAGGTGCGCTTACTACAAAGGAAAATAAAATTTATCAATCGTGACATTAAGGCTGAAGAAAGGAAAATTCGCCAACGCAACCGTGATGGCGAAACAGTGAGCGAGGGTATTACCAAGATGAATAATCACATCACTGATTTAGAAACTCGGAAATTTGACTTGGAAAGCCAAATTCCAACTCGTTGGCAAGCTGAACGTGAAAAGTACCTCGCTCTAGCAAATGCAGAAGACAAATCACGCAAGATGTACCGACGTAATGCCGATGAAGCTTACGAGCCGCTGATGGAGCTAAGAGAACTAATCAATCTACACGAGACACTTGCGTCCATTAAAGGAAGTCTTTTTGACCTTGAGCCAATAATTACTAATGATGGCACTGAAGATGCGATGGCAAAAATAAAACTTGTTGAAAAAAGCTTGGGTAATGTTTCTGGCGCCAGTGAAATCAAATCCAAGATTTCCAAAGCAAGACGCGTCCTTAAGAAAAGTTCAGATCGCGAAAAAGCGCAACTGCTACTTAAACAAGCGCTGGTGATATTTACAGAGGAAGTGGCTTGGCGTCAAAGAGCGGCTAATGAGCTATTGCCGGGGTTAAGCCAGTATAACGATGCACTTAAAGGCAGCGTTGGCGCTAGGTTACAGGAGAAGCTAAATGAGGAGCAGGCAGAATACATCGCCAGCTGTTTAGCCGTCCACAAAGATATTTCGTTAGCCTTTTAAAACGCGTCGATTCCAATAAATAATCACCGGCGTTATTAATACAGTTGGCACTAACCATGCTATCCAGACAGGATCCGTTGATACATTGGTAACCAGTGCGGCTGTTAGAGTTGCAATCGTTCCTGCAAGCATATTAGTAAGGTGGCGAGAGATGCGTTTATTGCCAATGGTGCGTCTTGAAATATGACTTTTCACATCAGCAAGTCCTATAGCTGCAGGAATGATCGCAAATACTGCTAACGTAACCCACATGTCATCACCCTCAGTAGAAACGACGTAAGCGCCGATAGACATAATTAGGGCTGTTAACAACATAATAGACACAGCAAACCAATCCAACTTGCTTGGTCTTCCTGATCGATTAACAGCAAAACGCCAGCCAGCAAAGACCAGATAACTACTAAAAAGTGCTACTAAAAATAAGAACATTTTTTCGCTAATGATGGCCATAGGTATTGCAGTGACACCAATAGTAGCCATGCCTAATGCGTAAATACGCCCCACTTTCCGATGAAAATTAGACCCTTTCTTGCTTGAAACCGCCATCAAAGCACAAATCAAAGCGACTAAGCCGGCAGTGATATGAACCAGTAACAAAATCTCTATCATCCTACCATGTGCGAGTCAAAGGCACATAATAGCACAAAAGAGGGATTTACGAAACTAGCTTGCAGCGGAAGGAGCGACCCTTTAATTTGCCATTGGAGAGTTTTTTCAGAGCGGGCTTGACTAAATTCAACTGAACAGCAACATAAGACCAGTTGGCCGAAACATTAATCTTGCCCACAGAATCACCAGGAATGCCATCCACTCCAGTAAGCGCGCCTACAATATCACCGGGGCGCAGTTTTTGTTTTTTACCGCCATCAATTTTGAGCGTTGCCATTAATGGTTTTTTCACTGGCTTATCCAACAAACTCTCGGATGGGAGAGGGTCGCTATATTTCTCAGAATCAACGCCCAGCTCCAATGCATCCACTTTATGCATCTCTCTATTACTGTAAAGTGTACAAGCAATACCGCTACTGCCTGCCCGACCTGTACGACCAATTCGATGAACGTGCGTTTCAGGCTCGTGTGCGATATGATAATTAATCACTAAATCAAGTGCATCAATATCCAGACCTCTTGCGGCCACATCTGTTGCCACCAACACAGGAATGCTTTTATTTGAAAACTGAATCAGTGCCTGATCCCGCTCGCGCTGGTCAAGATCGCCATGAATGGCAAGCGCATAAAAACCCCAGTCATTGAGCTCATCTGCCACGTCCTGAGTGTCACGCTTAGTATTGCAAAAAACCAAGGCGGAGTTCACGCTATGCTTTGCCAACAACAGGCGCAGAGCGATCATCCTCGAAGGTGCATCACTCACTTGGTGAAAGTTCTGTTTAATGGTTTCTTCGTCATGCGTTGACGGCGCTTGAACAGTTACAGGCTCCTGCATAACGCGCTCTGAAATTGATTCAATTTCCCTAGGAAAGGTGGCACTAAAGAGCAGTGTTTGTCGATTGGTCGAAATACAATCAACAATATCATCAATCGTATCTTGAAAACCCATGTCCAGCATACGGTCTGCCTCATCTAGAACCAGTGTGTTTACGGAGCCGAGCCTCAACGTTTTCTTTCGCAAGTGGTCATCAATTCGCCCAGGTGTGCCCACTACAATATGCGCGCCACGCTCCAACGAGCCAATTTGTGGACCAATCGGCACACCACCACACAGCGTTAGTATTTTGACATTGTGAGTTGCTCTGGCAAGTCGACGTAACTCACTTGACACTTGATCAGCAAGCTCACGCGTTGGACACAATACCAAAGATTGGGTTTTGAAAAGCTTAACATCAAGTTTTTGCAACAATCCCAAACCGAAAGCGGCCGTCTTACCAGAGCCTGTTTTGCCTTGGCCAATAACGTCTTTTCCGGCCAAAATTGGCGGCAAGCTTAACGCCTGAATAGGCGTCATCTGATGATAACCCAATGTGTCTAAATTGGCGGTTAACTCGGGGCTTAATCCAGCAGACTTAAAAGTTGTATCACTCACAATCATTACTCAATAAAACAATTGCGTACATTTTACGCTAAGTATGATTAGCCGCTATTAATCTACATTATCTTCCTGACAAGCCCAAAGCCACTCCAAAACCCATAAAAATTAGACCACTTACTCTGTTAAATAACTGACCATTTCTTTTGCTTCTTAGCCAATAATGCATTTTGCTTGCAAGGACTGAGTATAAAGAGAAGGCGACAAACTGCGCCGCTCCAATGGTCAGTGCGATTAACAAATATTGCGATACATAGAGTTGATCCATATTGATGAATTGAGGCAACAAAGCGCTTATATACATCAGCGCTTTAGGGTTTGATATGGTGACCAAAAACGCTCTCTTGCAAAGTCGAAATGAGCTCACATCATCCACCTTGTACGTAGAGTGATTTCTAGAAGTTGGAACTGACTCGGAACGCCAAATTTTTACGCCCAAATACACTAAATATAAAGCGCCAACTGTCTTGATAATCTGAAATGCAATTTCAGAAGTCGCCAATATAGCCCCTAGGCCGATCACGCTCAATACAATTAACAGTTGAAAAGCAACAACATTGCCCAATATGCCAATCATAGATTTTCTAGCGCCGTATCTAACCCCATTGTTCATGCAGTTAAATGTTGACGGCCCAGGAGACGCCATAAATGTAAAAGTTATAATGACAAACATCAAATATTCACTCGCACTCATTGACTAATCTCCATGACAAACGAAATATTGACATTGTGGTGCGCTCTATTATCATAGTGGGTAACACGTAGATAGACCGTTCTCAGTTTAAGGCTAAACAATAACCCGTAATTTCTTCTCTAACACTTGTACCTCGAGGCGCGTTGTTTGTGGGTAAGGCACCTCACCATCTGCCTCAACAACAAATGCCTCATCAGCACTTATCACAACGCGCTTGGCAAGAAAATTCTTAAGGATTGGCTCATCAACATGCGTACCTTTCATTATTTTTGGTATCAAGTTTAGAATTTGCACGCGACCGATTCCATCTGCTACCATCACATTCAGTAGACCGTCATCAACTTGAGCATCGGGGCAAACCCAAAATCCACTGCCAAAACAACGGCCATTGGTAACGACTGTCATTGTTGTTGATTGTTGAAATGGCGCTTGTCCATCGAGCTGAATAGTAACTTTTGGGATTCGATAATCAATCAGCGTTTTCATAATCGCAGCAAGGTAAGCCGCCATACCTGTGAGGAAGCTTGGGATCTTGGTAAAGTTAAGAGCAGCCTGTGCACCAAAACCAATGTCCATACCATTCATAAAGTATTGGGGCTCACTTTCAGGCGTGTCGTCTGTTAATCTGCCAACATCAAACAGCTTAGTATCCCCTTTTGCAATTTTCTCAACTGCCTCGCGCCAATCAAAGACTTTGCCACCAATGAGTGTTTCCGGTGGAATCACTTTGGCAAAATCATCACCGTTGCCAAGCGGAATCACGCCCATAGGTAGTGTCTCCCCCTCGTTCGATGCTCGCAGCAATCCATTAACCACTTCATGAATCGTGCCATCACCACCCACCGCGATTACTGCCGAGTATTTCGAGTGGGCTTTTTCAGCGAGCGTTACAGCATCCAGTGGTGCAGAAGTTGCAGCCACATCAAATTTGACACCTGCCTCAAGTAGGGCTTGCTCAACTTCTGGCCAATGTTTTCTAACTCGACCACGCCCCGCAATTGGATTATAGATAACAAGGTGTCGGCTCATGAACTTAGCACCCTCCGACCTTATTCAATAATTTCAACTGTTACTTTTTCAAGGTCAATAATTGTTTTCCTAATGGCGTCTGGGATGGAGGTTTTTTTGTTGTTAACATAATCAAATGCCACCACCTTGGCATCACCAACAGTGGCTAGCCTCTGGTGCTTGTGACTAACGACAGCATACTTCATTGTAAAATGTTGGTCGGCCATTGTATCCACTCTAATGCCAACAGAAATCTTGTCAGGATAATTAAGTGGGTATATGTATTTGGCTTGGGTCGCAGCCAATATCGATGACACCCGATTCTCGCCCATTACGCCAAAGGTATCAATTTTCTCAAAATAGGCAATTCGTGCTATTTGAAAATATTTAAAATATTCAATGTTATTGACATGCTGAAGAGCATCCATATCACCCCATTCCACGTTAATGTCCACAACAATAGCGAAGTCATCTAATAATTTGTTCATCTGTATTATCTCACTTATAATTTAAAAAACTTTTTTAAAAAGACCTTGTCATTTTCAATGCCAGCCCTCACTCTCTCGTACAAACCGCCTCTTACTTTGGCTTTCGTAGCTTGATAAGCTCGATTATCAAGCTTGGTGTACTCACTTGCTAAATTTTGTGCCGACTGTAGTAGATCTTCTTTTTCAACCAATTTATCCAAAAAACCAGCCTGTAGGGCATCTTTCGGCGCAAAAAATTCTGAAGTCAACATGCTTCGGTTAAAGCAAGCTGGGGTTATTTGATCACGACAAATTTCAATCGCCGATTCTGGTACAACCAATCCTATAGCAACTTCATTAGCGCCTATTTTGAAAGGACCATCGATACCAATACGATAATCCGCACTGAGCATAATAAATACGCCCATTGCCACGCAGTGACCGGGATTTGCGATGATTACCGGTGCTGGAAATTTCAATATTCGTTCCGACAACTCAAAGCCACCGATCAGCATTTGCAGTGCTTTTTCGCCTCCTGCTTTCAATGTAGTGAGGTCAAACCCACCTGAGAAGATACCTTCTCGGCCGGTGAGCGCTACAACAGCTTTATCTTCCTCTGCTTGATCAAGCGCTGCATTAAGCTCAACCTGCATATCAGGTGACATTGCATTGACTTTGCCATCATCCATAATAATGGTAGCAACTGAATCGTTTAAATGGTAACTAACAAGTGTGCTCATAGCAAAAAAGTACTTATAAAAATCTAAGTATAAATCATTTTGTGGTGTTGAATGTCCAGCCTAAAAATGAAAACTAGTATTTATTAGATCATATACCAAACACCGCTCGTTAGCTGACAATCAATAGAGTCCAGAGCCATGTGAATCATCAAACCAATGCCGATAATACGCAATTTAGGTACGAAACAAAACACCAAGTAAATAGCGATAGGAATAAAACCATGCAATGGATGAAAACCAATGCCGCATCGGAATGCATCGTAAATTGGAACTGCCAAAAGATGGTCAATGTCGACCAACATTGTCGCCATCATCACAAAATATGCAGTCTTCCACTCTCGCCTAAAAAATAAACCGACAACCATGGCGGGCACAATGAAATGTAGAGCTATATGAAAAATGAGCGCATTCCTATGATAACTTTTATCATAAATATTATCACATACAAGATGGCTGGCGTTTATTCAAACGCGGCTATTTAATGGACAAAAAAATACCCCGCCTTAAAAAAGACAAGGTATTTCGGTTAACAACTTAACTTATAGCCAGAGCTTCGGCGTTAAGTTTTTATTTACCTTTTAGTAAGGCTTGCATAGTTGTTCCCATTTCCGAAGGTGTTGCTGAAACCAGAATTCCCGCGTCTTTAAGGATTTCTACCTTCTCTGCAGCACTTTCACCACTGGAGTTAACAATCGCACCCGCATGACCCATGCGACGTCCTGGAGGAGCTGTCAAACCAGCAATATAAGCTGCCACTGGCTTAGTCATATGATTTTTAAAGTACTCAGCCGCTTCAGCTTCCTGTGGTCCACCAATTTCACCAATAATCATGATTGCTGTCGTTTCGTCGTCTTGCTCAAAATGCTTTAAGATTTCGGTAAACGAGCTGCCGTTGATTGGATCACCGCCAATACCGACACTCGTGCTGATGCCGATACCCAGCTCTTTCATTTGGGAAGCAGCTTCATAACCCAAAGTACCCGAACGACCGATTAGGCCCACGTTACCTTGCTTATAAATGTGGCCAGGCATAATACCCAACATCGCTTTGCCCGGGCTGATTGTGCCTGCGCAGTTTGGGCCTGTTAGAACCATTCGATCTTCGGGCTTGGCACTGTTGATGTAGCGCTTGCATCTAATCATGTCCTGTGTCGGAATACCGTCTGTGATATTGACGCAAAACTTAATGCCGGCTTCAGCCGCCTCCATAATGCCATCTGCCGCATAAGCAGGTGGAACAAATGTAATGCTAGCCTCAACACCTGTAGCAGCAACAGCTTCTTCAACTGTATTAAAAACGGGGATGCCTAGATGCGTTGTACCGCCTTTTCCAGGAGTAACACCAGCAGCCACGTTCGTGCCGTACTCAATCATTTCTTGAGCGTGGAACGTACCGATACGACCTGTGATACCTTGAATTAAAACCGGGGTTTTTTCATTAATAAAAATACTCATAATTGATCCTTATTTTCCTGTTGCTTCTTTCCATGCATCCACAACCTTAGTGGCTGCGTCTGCTAGGGTGTCGGCTGTAATAACTTTCTTGCCGCTCTCTTGTAATATTCTTTGACCTTCTTCAACATTTGTGCCCGACAAACGCACCACGAAAGGCACATCTATATCGCGTTTGTTTAGTAGATCGACAATACCTTGAGCAACCCAATCGCAACGGTTGATACCGGCGAAAATGTTAACCAAAAGCGCTTCGACAGAAGGGTCAGACAATACCAACTCAATTGCAGTAGCAACGCGCTCTGGAGAAGCGCCACCACCAATATCTAAGAAGTTGGCTGGTTCACCGCCAGAGTGTTGAATCATGTCCATTGTTGCCATAGCAAGGCCAGCACCATTAATCATACAGCCAATGTTGCCGTCTAAGCCAATATAGCTTAAATCGTGCTCAGCAGCGTTGATTTCGCGGGGATCCTCTTGCGTCTTATCGCGACATTCATAAATTTCTGGTTGACGGTAAAGAGCATTTTCATCAAAGCCCATCTTTGCGTCTAGGGCCAAGATTTTATTATCAGCAGTCAGTATTAATGGGTTGATTTCTAATTGATTGGCATCCGTATCACGAAGACAGCGGTAGCAAGCCATCACAGCTTTCGTTGCTGCAGCAATCGCTTCATTAGGCAGCTCTAGAGAGAAGGCCAATTGACGCGCTTGAAATTGCTGCATGCCGACCGCAGGGTCGATTGTAATGGTTGAGATTTTCTCTGGTGTTTCCTCTGCAACCGCCTCAATGTCCATGCCGCCTTCCGTAGAAGCGATTAGAGTCACTCTTTGAGTGGCTCTATCTAGGACGATACTGAAATACAGCTCTTTTGCAATATCACTGGCTTCTTCGACGTACATGCTCGAAACCATCTTGCCTTCAGGACCTGTTTGGTGAGTAA
This sequence comes from uncultured Candidatus Thioglobus sp., assembly GCA_963933655.1. Lineage (GTDB taxonomy): Bacteria > Pseudomonadota > Gammaproteobacteria > PS1 > Pseudothioglobaceae > Pseudothioglobus. The sequence goes on from CAWVVS010000009.1 coordinate 18,741, forward strand.
CTAAATTGTTACCAAGAAGATGATCACAAAGATCTGCGATCTCTTGGTGGCTTTTACAAAGCTTTACACCGCCAGCTTTTCCGCGTGCGCCCGAGTGAAGTTGTGCCTTGACAATCCACTTGTCTCCACCCAATTCATTGGCCTGATAAATTGCCTCAGTTGCCGAATGCGCAACACCACCTTTCGGCACTGGAACACCATATTTTGCCAAAATTTTCTTGGCTTGATACTCATGAATATTCATAGTTGACCTTTTTTATTTAGCTTGAATTGCATTGTCCGTATTCACGATGTTTTCTGCCATTTTTGCAGAAGCAGCATCGATCATACGACCGTTTAATTGCGCCGCACCACGGCCTTCTTTTGCCGCTTCTTCAAGTGCGATAAGAATGTCTTTTGCGTGTTGAACTTCAGCTGGTGGCGGTGTGTATACATCGTTAGCCAGTGCGATTTGAGAAGGATGGATCGCCCATTTACCTTCAAATCCAAGGGCTGCGCCACGACGCGCTGCATCTGTGTAAGAATCGGGGTCATTAAAGTCACCAAAAGGTCCGTCAATTGCACGGATACCATAAGCACGACATGCTACTAGCATTTGAGAAAGGCCGGCATGCCACTGGTCACCAGGGTAATCCGGGTTCAAACCACCAATAACGGTAGTACGTGCACGACAACTTGCCGCATAGTCAGCCACACCGAAATGCATTGCTTCAAGGCGTTCATAACGACCCTTCTTTGCAATATCGAGCACATTGGCCATACCAAGTGTTGTTTCAATAAGGACTTCGATGCCGATACGATTTTTCATACCTGTAGAAGTTTCAATCTGGTTTAACATTGCAGAAAGCATGTAAATATCTGAGAATGTACCCGCCTTTGGCAATAAGATAGTGTCTAAATTTTCACCAGCCTGCTCAACTACTTCAACAACATCGCGATACATGTAATGCGTATCAATGCTATTAATACGCACAGAAATTGTCTTGCCGTTACCACGCCAATCTAAATCGTTAAGTGCTTCGATAACATTCTTACGAGCTGGCACTTTATCGTCTGGTGCAACAGCATCTTCCAAATCTAAAAATATATAATCAGCTTCACTTTTTAATGCTTTTTCAAACATTTTAGGATTCGATCCTGGTACGGCCAATTCGCTTCGCTGCAATCTTTGTTTAACGTTTTCGTGAACAATGTGACTCATAGTATTTCCTTCTGTTTAATAAATTAGCATTAACTGATTTTTACGAAGCTATATATCAATAGCGAGCAAAATTCAGCTTATTGTTGTAACTGACAAATAGTGTCAAGGAGTTGTATTATACAAAGCCTTTGTGTGATGCTAGTTGAGTAATTATCACCGTCAATTTAGGTCAAGTATATTCGGCAAAATGAATTTAGAGAAAATCTTATGGTGGGTTGTCTAGCTATCAGATTCAATCCCATGGAGATTATTTTTCTTCATTATTTCAACCGTCTCTGGCAGTAAATTGTCTTCCCAGCCACTCTCTCCTGCGATAATCATTTTCATGGTTTCGCGAGCTGAAATACCAACGACCTCAATTGCAAAACTTTCAATTGGTATCAGTTTATTGTCCTCCATCATCTGAGCAACAATGTGTTTTAAACTGTCTGGCTTAGGCGCTGTGTCTAGAGTCATGAATCGACCATCTTCAAAAGCAGGGTAAACCATCACCTTAGTGTCATTATGGAATAGCTTTCCCAACCCCTCCAATGTGCCACCGGGTAATGTTTGATACAAATCATGATTAAAAATATAAGGAAGATCAATCGATTTAATTAAAATAGCAATTGGTTGATTAGTGTGTCGGCGCAACCATGAGCTGAGGCTGAAATATCGCACATAATCTGACAATAAAACATGCATCCCTAATGAATTAGCCAAAGTAACTCGTGCAAGAAAATCCTTGTTATCCACTTTCTTTTCCGATACCAGTTGAGACATGGAAATCTCAGCCAGACGAACCACTTGCTCTTCATCTGATTGTGTAGTTTCAGCTAATAAGCGAATGCCGCATTCTGTCATA
>CAWVVS010000010.1:0-19902 GCA_963933655.1 uncultured Candidatus Thioglobus sp.
AACGGTGTGTATGTAAATTTGGGTAAAAACGACGACGCGTTCTATTGTTCGCGTGGGAAACGTTGTTACCGCTCATAGGACGCTTACCAGTAACTTGACAGACTTTTGCCATAACGACTACCTACATAAATTCTAAAAAGGGTAAATTATACGCAAAAATTTGCCATTTTTTAATTAAATTTCTATTTACTATTGGTATAAAAACTGTATCATAGCGTCCTGCTGGAGGGATGGCAGAGCGGCTGAATGCACCGGTCTTGAAAACCGGCAAGGGCTAATACCCTTCTAGGGTTCAAATCCCTATCCCTCCACCACTATTCTTCGCCTTATTCCCTTCTACTTCGTTGAATTTCAAATACTCCTTAATCACATAGTTTGATCTATGTTCAATCGTACTATTTAAAACACGCCTTGTAGAGGAAAATATTACTTGAATAGACCTGACAGTTGTTCTTTTTCTGCTTTTCTGTGTTGTTCCCCACGCTTATTCAGTCATTTAGCCTTTGCTAAACTCCCTTATTCGCTTCAAGAAACGCCTTGAAGAGTAAAAAAATACTCGAACAGTCCTGCCAGTTAATTATCACTAATTACACTAGCTCGCCTCGTGCAGGGTAATTTTTGTCAAGTACAAAATTTAATGCACCTAGAACCTCTCTAAACAGTGGACGAGCGAAGGGCATCGTGCTGATTTGGCTCCAGTATAACGTTTGATCTGGTCGTATCAGAAACAAGCCAGGTTCGCTGAATTCAGCTGGCTCTACAATACCGATGGAGGTTTTTCCCCTTCCGGCAGAGCGGTGTAATCCCCAAGATTGTGCTTGTTCAGGGGTAACACCATAACCCAACGTAATATTTTGCAAATCCCAACTTGATTGAGCCTCAAAAGCACGTTCTTTGTCGTCGCTGCTCAGCGCTAGTACAGTAACGCCAGCTTCAGTAAAATCATCTGCTAATTTATCCAACTCTTTTAGGTATTTTGTGCAAACTGGACAATGCAGACCGCGGTAAAACACCAACATGGTGAAGTTTTTAGGTGTTTGCTCAGACATCAACCATGGACCCAGAAGAGTTTGAACCTCTAAAGCAGGCACAGGTAGGCGGGGTTTAAGTGCTTTCATATCAATATCCTTTTACTCGATTGCCAAAGTAAGCTTCAAATTGTACACCACCTTTTCAGCGCTACGTTGGTAAACAACCGCATTGTCCAGACTTTTTCTGAATTCTTAACCGGTATTTTTGAGCGAACGCAACTTTAAAACTATCATCACGATGCCTATGAAATACTGTGAACAGGTATTACATTTTTTTCAAACATAGAAATTAATTTTAAAATGTATCTAGTGCTTTGACAGTTAAAGTTAAAAAGGTTATTATTAACGCTAACTTTTTCTCGAGGAATATAGTATGGTTTTTGAATTCTCAACACTGATCGTACCCGTTATCGTGCTGCTTGCGATTGCCGTTATTTTTATGGGGGTAAAAACAATACCACAAGCATCGGAATTTACTGTTGAGCGTTTTGGAAAATACACAAAAACACTTGAACCCGGGCTAAATTTTATTATTCCGTTTGTCGATCGTATCAGTAGCAAAGTCAATATGCGTGAACAAGTTCTGGATATTGCAAAGCAAAGTGTTATCTCTAAAGACAATGCCGTGGTGCAATCTGACGGCGTGGTTTTCTTTCAAATAGTGGATGCAGCCAAATCTTTCTACGAAGTCAACCACCTACTCAATGCCATGCGTAACCTCTGCCTAACCAATATCAGAACAGTTTTGGGGGCTATGTCGCTCGATGAAATGCTATCTAATCGTGAAGAGATTAACACCAGACTACTTACTGTGGTTGACCAAGCAACCAACCCATGGGGTGTTAAAGTAACGCGTATTGAGATCAAAGATCTTGAGCCACCATTGGACTTGGTTGAGGCGATGAGTCGACAAATGAAAGCTGAAAGGCAAAAACGCGCCGACATTCTTGAAGCAGAAGGCCACCGACAATCTGAAATACTCAGAGCAGAGGGTGAGAAACAAGCGGCAATTCTTGATGCAGAAGGTCGAAAAGAGGCGGCATATAGAGACGCGGAAGCCCGAGAACGATTAGCCGAGGCCGAGGCAAATGCAACCCGGATGGTATCCGATGCTGTGCGCGATGGTGATATACAAGCATTGAACTACTTTGTTGCCACAAAGTACACCGAAGCCTTACAAGCAATTGCCACTGCTGACAATCAAAAATTGGTATTGATGCCACTGGAGGCATCAGCTCTAATTGGTAGTTTGGGCGGCATTGGTGAACTGGCTAAAGGTATACTTGGCAAAGATTAAATAACCTCTTAAGAGATAAAAAAACCGATGGAAGCATTTTTTGCAACAATAGATTTTTGGCATTGGCTTGTTTTAGGACTTGTACTTGTTATTGTTGAACTGTTCGCATGGTCAACTTTCTTTCTGTGGATGGGTGTTTCAGCCATCATGGTTGGTATCTTGTATAAGTTGTTTCCAAGCCTATCTTGGCAAATTCAATTATTGTTATTTTCTGGACTATCAGTCGTCAGCATTTTCTTGGTTAAAAAATATTTCCCAGTTAAAACAATTGACAACGAGCTCAATGCACGAGCAAAACGCCATATTGGTAACAGCTATTCCGTTGTCTCAAATGACGAACATGGTATCAAGGTCAAGGTAGGTGATTCTTTATGGCTAGCGAAGGGCTGTGATATGCATATTGGTCAAAAGGTTAAGGTTGTTGATACAGATTCAGTCACTCTCATTGTAGAGCCTGACACACAAACCTAACTTCAGTCAACAAAAGGGCCGTATTGAACAATGGGTTCGCCATTGGGTACACCGTAGGCAACCATAAAATGACAATCGGTCACTGCACAAAGCAATAGTTTCAACTCTTGGATGTCAAATAATAGTGCTTGAATCGCCTCAAGGTTCTCATCACCACATCTAAGTGTGCCGCTAACAATATAAATCAAGCGCGCTACCAATCACATTAATCTCATAACTCAAGCTTTGAGACATTTTAATGCATTGGTAGCGCGCTTGATTTTTCTTGCGTTGAGTATTTCAAACACAGCAAGTCCCGGCGTTAAATAAGCCCGTTGCAAAATTGATTTTGGGATGAGGTTTGGGCAAGGGTAGTTTTAAAGCTTTATAAGTCATTGATTTTAATACCCTTCCTCATCTTAAATAATTGAGAGTTGTGGCCAAAATAATGCATGGTGCTATTTTAGCAACAATCTCTAGATGCCGTACTGCTGCCGGTAGGCTTCAATTTTATCAATCAGAGACGAATCATTCTGCCCCTTTAAGTAGGTGATTAAATGCGATAGGTTGATAATACTGGCAACAGAAATACCGAAGTTTTGCTCCACCTCCTGTATGGCCGAAAGTTCGCCCTTACCTTTTTCTTGGCGATCTAGAGCAACAATCACGCCTTTTGTTGTTGCGCCGTTGGCAGCAATAATATCTTGCGCCTCACGAATGGCTGTTCCGGCAGTAATAACATCATCAATAACAAGAATGTCGCCCTCCAATGGATGACCAACAATATTACCGCCCTCGCCGTGATTTTTCGCTTCTTTACGGTTAAAACTGTAAGGTACGTTTCTATTAAAACTATCATTAAGCGCCATCGCTGTCGCAGTTGCCAATGGAATGCCTTTATATGCAGGGCCAAACAGTACATCAAATTCAATTCCGCTGGCTTCAATCGCTTGCGCGTAATATTTTCCCAATTGTGATAAATGCTTACCCTGGTTAAATAATCCAGCGTTAAAAAAATACGGACTTACGCGTCCTGATTTCAGCGTAAATTCGCCAAATTTAAGTGCGCCGGTTTCTAACATAAAATCGACAAAATCCTTTTGATACTGTTGCATTGAGTATTCCTAAACTATTAAAATGTTTCTGATGAGAATTATAACAATTAATGTCAATGGAATCCGAGCGGCTGAGCGAAAAGGTTTCTTCTCTTGGCTTGAAAAACAAGATGCCGATGTTGTTTGCTTGCAAGAAATCAAAGCCCAGGAAGAACAACTTGATGAGCGGTTTTACCCAAAAGGCATGCATACCTTCTATCACAGCGCTGAACGCAAAGGCTACAGCGGCACAGGCTTGTACTGCAAAACAAAGCCAGACCGCATCCATTTTAGCGACTGGGCTGACATTAATTTTGAGGGCCGACTGATTCAAGCTGATTTTGGTGATCTAACTGTGGCATCACTTTACTTGCCATCAGGCTCAAGCAAAGAAGAGCGTCAAGCTTTTAAAATGGAGTTTATTACTGATCGATTCCTGCCGTATTTAAAAGAACTACAAAATGATGGCAGAAAATACATCTTCTGTGGCGACTGGAATATCGCACACAAAAAAATTGATTTAAAGAATTGGCGCGGTAATCAAAAAAACTCCGGTTTTTTGCCAGAAGAGCGCGCATGGTTGGACACACTATATGATGAAGTTGGCTATATTGATACCTTTAGAGAGATCAACAAAGAGGAATTTCAATATACTTGGTGGTCAAATAGAGGGCAAGCTTGGCTTAACAACACAGGCTGGCGTTTGGACTATCAAGTGGCCAGCAACAACTTATCAGGCACTGCAAAATATTGTGAAATCTACAAGGACGAGCGCTTCTCTGATCACTCTCCATTAATTATTGATTACTCATTATGAAAGATTCCGATGAATAAACACGGACACAAGCGAACCATTCAAAGCTTTGTCAGGCGCTCGGGCAGGCTCTCCAAGGCTCAATCAACTGGCCTTAACGAGCTTTGGCCAGATTACGGCATCGCACTCAACGAAGGTCAGATGCTTTGCTTTACTGATCAATTTGAAACAAGTCAAGAAGTGGTACTTGAGGTTGGTTTTGGCAACGGCGATAGTTTGCTAGAAATGGCTACCGATCAGCCACAAACTAACTTTTTGGGTGTTGAGGTGTATGAGGCAGGCGTTGGTCGACTCATCAACGAAGCGCACAAGCGTCAATTGAGTAATTTAAAAATAATCAAGGACGATGCTGTCGAAGTTTTAAAGCATTACATTGAGGACAATAGTCTTTCAAAGTTTCAATTATTTTTTCCAGACCCATGGCATAAGAAAAAACATCATAAAAGACGTATTTTGCAAACCAGCTTACTTGACATACTAACCAAAAAACTTAAATCGAATGGCATTGTCCATATCGCTACTGACTGGGAAAACTATGCTGAGCACATCATGGACACCATGGAAGCGCACCCGCACTTTAAAAACAACCTTGGCGACCATATATATTCACCAAGACCCACGCATCGACCATTAACAAAATTTGAAAATCGAGGTCATCGACTCGGTCACGGTGTTTGGGATATTATTTTTACTAATACAAAAGGAGTTTAAATGTTGTTTCCTTTATTTGTAGTCGTAACTCTTCTAGAGATCTACGTATTGGTGAGCGTCGGAGATGCAATTGGTGGCTTTTCAACAGTGTTACTGGTGGTCATTACAGCACTCATAGGATCTTCACTTCTAAAACACCAGGGCTGGTCAACCATGGCTAAAGCACAAAAAAGTATGGCCGAAGGTAAAACACCTGCTTTCGAAATGATGGAGGGTGTGGTTATATTAATTTCTGGCGTGATGCTACTCACTCCAGGATTTATCACTGACACAATTGGCTTATTGGGGCTCATACCTTGGTCGAGGGCATATTTCATTAGTCATATTCTTGAGAAAAATGCCTCCAAAGTATTTAATCAAAGAAATTCTGTGTTTATACATAAGGATCGCCAACCGAAAGCTGACAAAAAACAGGAAAGAAAAAATGATGCTATCGAAGGTGAATTTTGGGAAGATTAAAATCTCTTGATGATTGGTTGTGCTGGCAAGAAAGCCTGCACGAAACCGTTATAGACCTTGGTTTAGAGAGGATTAAAATTGTCTTTGACAAGCTTTTTCCGAATGGTGTGCCTTTCAAAGCCATCACGGTTGGCGGCACGAATGGCAAAGGCTCTACCATTGCTTTCATTGACAGCGTTTATGCCCAAACAAAGCATAATGTAGGGCGTTTTACTTCACCACATTTAATCGATTACAACGAGCGCTTTGCTGTTAACGGCAAAATAGTATCCGACACTCAAATTATTGATGCTTTCGAGAAGATTGAAACCATTCGAGAAGAGATTTCTCTTACCTATTTCGAATTTTCTACTTTAGCAGCTTTGCAAATTTTTGCGGCTGCTAAAATTGACATTGCCATTCTCGAAGTTGGCCTTGGCGGACGACTAGACTCCGTCAACGTTGTCGATAATGACCTTTGTGTAATTACCAATATTGCCATTGACCATACAGATTATCTTGGAGACACGCGCGAACTGATTGGTCGAGAAAAAGCGGGCATTATGCGAACAAATAAAGTGTGTATTTGTGGCGATGAAAATCCCCCGAATACACTTGTAGATTATGGAAATAAAATCAATGCTTCGCTTGAATTTGTCGATCAGCCTTATTTCGGGGAAATTGGCCTAGAGGGTGAGCATCAAAAATACAACGCTGCCGTAGCTCTGAGAGTCATCGAGACCCTTCAGTCTCAATTTCCAGTCTCGAATGAATTAATTGAATCTGGCTTCGCAAATACAAGCGTTGTTGCTAGATTTCAAAGAATGATGGTAGGTGATAAACATGTGGTACTTGATGTTGCCCATAACTCGGCTGCAGTTAATAAGCTTGTCAACACCCTAAAAACATCTAATGCCAAAACTGTGGCTATTTTTTCAGCACTCGCTGATAAAAATATCGACGATATGATCGATTTAGCAAAAGATACTTTCACTCATTGGTTTTTAGTGCCTCTTGATGTTGAGCGTGCTATTCAAATTGAGATTTTGCAAGGAAAATTTGACGCCTCAGTTGCCACGACTGTTTGTCAGGACATGAAAAGTGCTATCAACAGTGCGCTGACTTTGAATGACGCCCAAAGAATTGTTATTTTTGGATCGTTCCACACAATCGCCGATGCAACGCTTATTTTAAGAGAATATTAAGCTGGTGAGATTGCGCCTCACCCCAAGAAACTATTGTAAAATTGGCGCTATCAGAGTGGGAGATCATGGGCGATTTTTTTGACAATTTGTACAACGCAATCAGTCTATTAGTCTGGTCAGATTGGCTCACCCTTTTGATTCTCATCTTCTTTATCGTCAGGGGCTTTACTCAAGGGCTTGCTAAAGAAATAATTAGCTTTATTTTTCTCATTTTTGCTATCATTCTTGCTTGGTTTTTCTACGAAGGGCTTGCCAATACTTTGTTATCAAGCTTCGAATCCCCTGAAAATCAATCTGTTTATGGTCTTGCTTTTGGTGCTATTGTTTTAGGATTTTGGCTTACCAAAAAAGCCCTATACAGGCTCACTAATGCTGCATCCTTCATAAGCAACCCTTGTGCACTTAACAGCGGTGTCTCAATTGCCCTTTTTCTTGGTATTATTGTCATCATTTCTTGGAATTACGTTGGCGTCTTAGCTGACTTAGAGATGGCAGAAGTTTTTATTACCAACGACAGCATTCGAATTTGGACCTCGTTTGTTGTGATTTATGCTGTTATTTTTATTGCTGCAAGAGCGCTTGTCCGGATACTGAATATTACAATTGGCACTGAGCAACCTTGTGTGCTTGCACCATTTTTTGAAAGAGTTCTAAATATTTTAAGCGGTATTGACAATCTTTTAAATGCTCGTAGTATTGTTGGTATAAATAACAAACTTCTTGGCGCTTTTATTGGTCTTTTCAAAGGCGGCATCTCTGTTCTTATTATCGTTTTAGTGCTTCAAAGTGTTAGTTGGGTTAGTCAGCAATATTTCTGGATTGAAACCCAAGGTGTGCTTAGAATATTCCAAGACTGGAGTGTGGATATAAAACCTAGTTTGTCAGAACATTTGCTTTTTGTTGAGCTTGAACCCGGCGATGAAATAATCGCTGAATATCTATTAGAGAGAAAGGAATAAATTATGTGCGGTCTTGTCGGAATACTTTCTACCACCAATAAAGAAGTTGGTGTCTATATCTATGATGCATTGACGATCATCCAACACCGAGGCCAAGATGCCGCAGGCATTACCACTTCGGAAAAAGGTCGATTTTTCATGCGCAAAGGCAATGGCTTGGTTCGTAATGTATTTAGAACGCGACACATGACACTACTCAAAGGTGATATGGGCATTGGGCATGTGCGATACCCAACAGCTGGAAGCTCATCAGGTGCTGAAGCACAACCTTTTTATGTAAATTCGCCCTATGGTATCGCCTTCGCCCACAATGGTAATCTAACGAATACTGACGCCTTGGCCAAAGAATTGTTCGAACAAGATCGAAGGCATACCAATACCAACTCAGACTCTGAAATTTTGCTCAATGTATTAGCAAGCGAAATTTCAAAACAGCAAAAGAGTCGAATAGATGAAGGCGATATTTTTTCTGCTGTTAGCAAACTTCACCAGAGAGTCAAAGGCGCTTATGCCGCCATTGGCATGATTCCGGGTTATGGTATTTTCGGCTTTAGAGACCCTAAAGGTATTAGACCCCTTATTTTGGGCGAGAGAACAACGGACAAAGGCACAAAATATATGCTTGCCTCAGAGAGTGTTGCATTAACCGCCCTAGGTTATACCATCACACGAGATGTTGAGCCAGGAGAGGCAATTGTTATCGATAGAACAGGCAAGGTTCACGCACAACAATGCGCGAAAAACCCTGAGTTAATGCCTTGTATTTTCGAATTCGTTTATTTTGCTAGACCCGACTCCATCATTGATAAGATATCGGTATACAAATCGCGCTTGCGAATGGGTGATAAACTCGCTGACAAAATCAAGAAAGAATGGGAGGGTGAATCCATTGATGTTGTTATTCCCATTCCAGATACTTCTCGCACAGCAGCACTTCAGCTCGCCTATGAGCTGAATGCTAAATATCGAGAAGGTTTTATAAAGAATCGCTACATTGCAAGAACCTTTATCATGCCAGGCCAAAAAGAGCGGAAAAAATCTGTCCGTCAAAAGCTAAGCGCTATTGGGCTTGAGTTCAAAGGTAAAAATGTCCTACTGGTTGATGACTCTATCGTACGTGGCACGACCAGTAAAGAAATTGTACAAATGGCAAGAAATGCTGGAGCCGCCAACGTCTTTTTTGCCTCTGCTGCACCAGCCGTTCGCTTCCCTAATGTTTACGGCATTGACATGTCGAGCAAAAATGAATTTATTGCACATAACAAGAGTACCGAAGAAGTCTGTCAGGCGATTGGCGCTGATCGATTAATTTATCAAGATTTAGACGACTTAATTTGGTCTGTCCAGCAAGGCAATCCCGACATCAAGACATTTGACTGCTCGTGCTTCGACGGTCACTACGTTACAAAAGATATCGACAACGCGTACTTGGACAGCATTGAAGCGCTGCGCTGCGATGAGTCTAAGCAAAAGCTTGAAACAAACGAAAGTTCTGAAATGATCTGCAATGATGTAGAATAAGGCCACCTAGTAGAAATCAATATGACAGAAAAAAAATTCGCAACCATTGCCATTAGAGAGGGTCACAGAAAAACGGCGGAGCAAGAGCACTCGCCAGCTATTTTTCTAACATCTAGTTTTGCCTTTGACAGTGCTGAACAGGCAGCCAAGCGCTTTGCCAAGGAAGAACCAGGTAATATTTACACAAGATTTACCAATCCTACCGTTGATGTATTTCAAAGCCGCTTGGCAGCACTCGAGGGCGCTGAAAACTGTCTAGCAACATCAAGCGGTATGTCTGCTATATTTGCAACTTTGATGGCGCTGCTCAAATCAGGGGATCATGTAGTTGCTTCTCGCTCTATGTTTGGCACAACGATTGTACTACTTAACGATATTATCTCAAAGTTTAATATTGGAGTGACTTTTGTCGACTTGGTGGATGTCAGCAATTGGGAGCAAGCGATCCAGTCAAATACCAAGATTTTTTTGCTGGAAACACCATCCAACCCCCTAGGAGAAGTAGTCGATATTCGCGCATTGGCGGCAATTAGTAAAAAAAACAATATCATATTAGCGGTTGATAACGTCATTATGACGCCCGCCCTACAACAACCACTTGCACTGGGTGCAGACTTAGTCATTCACTCTGCAACAAAATACATTGACGGACAAGGGCGGTGCTTGGCTGGTGCAATTGCTGGTAGTAATGAACTACTTGAGGAAATTGGTGGTTTTATTAGGACAACAGGTCCTACCCTCAGTGCTTTTAACGCCTGGATTTTGATTAAAGGTCTTGAAACACTGTCACTCAGAATGAGAGCTCATTGTGATAATGCAAACAAGCTTGCCAATTGGTTAGTTGATCAAGAATTTATTGAAAAAGTACATTATTTGGGCCTGGAGTCACACCCAAGTCACCAAGTGGCCAAATCACAACAATCTGATTTTGGCGGCATTGTTTCCTTTGAAGTTAAAGGAGGCAAGGAAGGTGCTTTTCGTCTCATCAATAACACCCAGATGCTTTCCATTACAGCAAACCTTGGCGACACCAAAAGTACAATTACCCATCCAGCAACCACTACACATGGTCGCCTAAGCGATGACGAAAGATCTAAGAGTGGCATCACTGATGGGCTGATTCGCATCTCAGTAGGTCTTGAAGACATTGGAGACATTATCTCAGACTTGAAGATTTAACTTAGATTTAACATATTAATCAATTATGATAAAATTCCTGCTACAAAGGAAATTTCAACACTTATGAAGCAGAATAGTTACTCTTATGAAGAATTAATCAGTTGCGGCCATGGTGAATTATTTGGTTCTGATAATGCGCAACTACCAAAGCCACCCATGCTGATGTTTGACCGTATCACTGAAATCTCTGACGAAGGTGGCGAATATGGCAAAGGTCTTATTACAGCAGAGTTAGATATCAACCCCGCCCTATGGTTCTTCGAGTGCCATTTTAATGAAGACCCAGTCATGCCGGGGTGTCTTGGTGTTGACGCTATGTGGCAACTGCTTGGTTTTTATTTAGGTTGGCTCGGTGGTCCTGGTCGAGGACGCGCACTAGGCGCTGGTAACATTAAATTTACCGGCCAAGTTCTACCGACCAACAAAAAAGTAACTTACAAGATCAACCTCTCTAGAGTCATTGCTAGAAAACTCTACATGGGTGTTGCTGATGCCACTATGGAGGTTGATGGAAAAACAATTTACGAAGCCACCAACCTCAAAGTGGGCTTATTTACTGACACCTCTACTTTCTGATGAAACGCGTCGTTATTACTGGTATGGGAATTGTTTGCAGTCTTGGTAAAAACAAGGCTGAAGTGCTTGAATCACTCAGAACAGCTAAATCAGGCATTAAATTTAGTGAAAAATACGCCGAAATGGGTCTTAGATCTCATGTACACGGCGAACTACCTGAAGTTGACGCCAAAGAAGTCATCGACCGAAAAATGTTGCGATTTATGGCAGACGCATCTATTTATAATGCCTTGGCACTTGATGAAGCCATTAAACAATCTGGCTTGACGGATGAACAAGTATCGAATGAGCGCACTGGTCTGATTACCGGCTCCGGTGGCGCTTCCAACCAAAATGTTGTTGAAGCGGCTGATATTTTAAGAGAAAAAGGCATTAAACGTGTCGGTCCGTATCGCGTACCACCAACCATGGGCTCAACGACTTCAGCTTGTCTTTCTACGCTATTCAAAATTAAAGGCATTAATTATTCTATTACCTCTGCCTGTTCTACCAGCGCGCACTGTATTGGTAATGCTATGGAACAAATACAATTCGGCAAGCAAGATGTCGTCTTCGCCGGTGGTGGTGAAGAGTTAGACTGGTCACTAACCATGTTGTTTGATGCCATGGGTGCACTGTCCTCTAAATACAACGACACACCAGATAAAGCCTCAAGAGCCTACGATGCCAACCGAGATGGCTTTGTTATTTCCGGTGGCGGTGGTGCGCTTGTTTTAGAGTCTTTAGAGCACGCACAAGCTCGCGGTGCTCATATTATTGCTGAACTTACAGGTTACGGTGCAACTTCAGATGGCTACGACATGGTCGCACCATCAGGAGAAGGTGCGAAGCGCTGTATGCAACTAGCAACCTCTACAGTCAATGGTCCGATTGACTATATTAATGCGCACGGCACCTCAACACCAGTTGGCGACATGAGGGAGCTGCAAGCCATTAAAGAAGTGTTTGGCGACGACATACCCATGGTGGGATCAACAAAATCTCTTTCTGGACACGCTCTAGGCGCTGCAGGTGTCAACGAATCAATTTACTCATTGCTGATGCTTGAGCATGGCTTTGTTACCGAATCGGTCAATATCGAAACACTGGATGAAGAGGCCGAGGGTGTGCCGATTGTTAGAGAAACCAAAGAGATTGCTCTTAAGCGAGTCATGTCAAATAGTTTCGGTTTCGGTGGCACCAACGCATGCTTGGTGTTCGAAAAATTTGTCGACTAATTAATAAAACGACTTAAGGTCTGGCGTCAATTTCCTTGCTTTCTTTCTCTGATGGCAGTAAATCGGCCTTTGAAATACCAAGAAATAAAATCATTGAGCTCGCTACGTAAATAGACGAGTACGTACCAATAATAACACCTATCAGTAAGGCGCCAGCAAAGCTGTGAATCACTTCACCACCCAAGTAAAACAGAGCCAGAAGAACCAGCAAGGTCGTTAATGATGTCATTATCGTACGCGATAGCGTTTGATTGAGAGCGTCATTAATGATAGGCTTGGGTTCAACAAGCCGCGTCGCAAGAAAGTTTTCACGAATGCGATCAAAGACAACTATTGTGTCATTGAGGGAGTAACCAATGACTGCCAAAATTGCTGCCAAAACAGTTAAATCAAATTCAACTTGAAGGGCGGAAAAAACACCCAATACGATAATAACATCATGAACCAACGCTGCAATAGAACCCAGAGCAAAACGGTATTCAAACCTGAAAGCAACGTAAATAAGGATACCAATCAAAGCATAAAGCATTGCCAGACCGCCATCATTGGTCAACTCTTCACCCACTTTCGGCCCCACAAACTCAACTCGACGAACATCAATGTCATCGCCAAGCATGTGGATAATAGAGGAACTTAATTTGGCAGATGATACTTGCTGAGGCTCAAGCTGAATCAACACTTCAGTATCGGAGCCAAAGTATTGCACATTAGTGCCTTGGTAATTTGCATCATTGAGTTTATCGCGAATATCTTCAAGATCAGCGGTTTGTTGGTAACCAACTTCAATTAGTGTGCCCCCGGTAAAGTCGATACCCAATTTAAGACCTTGAAGTGATAACGAAATAAGGGATGCCGCCAATAAGATGGCAGAAAAAATCATCGCTATGTGGCGTTTATTAACAAAGTCAATATATGGTATATTTAGGGACTTAAAACTCATATCGCTAGCTCCTCAACTTTTTTACCACCGTAAATAAGATTAATCAACGCACGCGAGACCACAATTGCGGTAAACATCGAAGTGATGATGCCAA
The DNA here is from genome assembly GCA_963933655.1 of uncultured Candidatus Thioglobus sp. Lineage (GTDB taxonomy): Bacteria > Pseudomonadota > Gammaproteobacteria > PS1 > Pseudothioglobaceae > Pseudothioglobus. The sequence goes on from CAWVVS010000010.1 coordinate 13,527, forward strand.
TTGACAAGGTCACTGCAAATCCCTTAATTGCACCAGTGCCAAAGCTAAACAAAACAATGGACGCGATCAGCGTGGTAATGTTTGCATCGGCAATGGTTAATAATGCTTTCTCATAACCGGCAGAAATGGCTTTTTGGATATTGTTAGTCGATTTCAACTCCTCCTTGATGCGCTCAAAAATCAGCACATTGGCATCAACGGCCATACCAACTGTAAGCACAATACCGGCAATACCAGGCAGTGTCAGTGTTGCTTGAATTAATGACAATACGGCAACAATAGTCACCAAATTAAGTGTTAAAGCCACATTGGCTACCAAGCCAAAAACACGGTAACGCCAAGCCATGAAAACTAAAACTAAAGCAAAACCCACTAGGACAGATAATAAGCCCTTGATAATATTATCAGCGCCCAAACTTGGACCTATTGTGCGCTCCTCAATAATTTCAATTGGCGCAGAAAGTGAGCCAGCTCTTAGCAATAAGGCAAGATTTCTCGCTGCTCTAGCACTCTCCATACCAGTGACTTGGAAACGATTGGAAAAAGTACCCTGAATTGTAGCGGCATTGATAACGTCTTGTGTTTTTGTGCGAATTTTTATCATTTCGCCATTCTCAACGATGGTTTCAACCTTGTTTTCGATATAAACCACTGCCATGCGGTGATTCAAAAACTCTTTGGTTGTTTCCAACATCGAACGACCGCCTGCATTATCAAGCTGGATATTTACCATTGGTGCATTATTTTGATCAATACCAGAAGAGGCGCCAGTAATATTTTCGCCAGTTGCAATAACGGAGTTTTTAAGTAGTAATGGTCTGCCACTCTTGAAGTAATACAACTTTGAGCCAGCAGGCGCTTTGCCACTATTCACAGCCAATTGAAGGTCACTTTTCTCATCAACCAACCTGAATTCAATCGTTGCAACAGCACCCAAAATTTCTTTCGCTCGAGCGGTGTCTTGTACGCCAGGCAATTGCACAACAATTCGTTCAGTGCCTTGTTGTTGAATGATAGGTTCAGCTACACCCAGCTCGTTCACACGATTACGCAATGTTGTTATGTTTTGCTTTAAAGCGCTTGATTTTGAAACCTTTATTGCCGCAGGTGTTATTTCCAAACTAAGTTGAAGATCAGTCTCACTATCCTCAACAATTTTCAAGTCAAGTAACTCATCTTTTATCAGTCTCTTGCCTTGTTGTTTTGATTCCTCAGACTTAAAGACAACAAGCAAACTATTGCCTTCTTTACGGATACTCCGATACAAGCGTTCCTCACGTAATAGTGGCCTGAGTTCGTTGTAATAGCGGTCTATCGACATCACCACAACAGCCTCCATATCAACTTCAAGCAAGAAGTGGACGCCGCCCCTCAGGTCTAGCCCAAGTGACATCGCACGTCCACCTAGATCCGACAACCAATCTGGCACCGATGGCGCCAGATTAAGTGCAACAACATAATTGCGTGTGAGTGAAGCCTTAAGAAGGGCTTTAGTTGAGAGTTGCGATTGAGAATCTTCAAAGCGAATCAAAATACGATTGTCTGCCAAGTTAATCGACTTATAGTCAACTGTGTTACTTGTCAGTACGGTTTCTACTTTAGCTAAATCCTGTTCGCCAATACTGGCATCGCCAGCGCTGGAGATTTGGATGGCTAAATCAGAGCCGTAAATATTAGGCAGTGCGTACAGCGCTGATAATAAAAGGAAAAAAGCAATTAATGCATTTTTCCAGCCAGAATAATGATTCATTTTATTTTTATTTAATCCTAAAGTTTAACGGTACCTTTAGGCATTTTATTGTTAACGCCTTGTTTTTGCACCTTAACGGTAACACCAGAGGCAATCTCTAGATCTATAAAAGTCTCATCAACAGAAGTTACTTTTCCAATGATGCCGCCGTTGGTTACTACTTCATCGCCTTTTTTTAATTCACTCAAAACTTTCTTATGGTCTTTAGCGCGCTTCTGTTGTGGTCTGATAAGTAAAAAATACATTAAAGCAAACATGCCTATCAAGATAAATATTTGTTGGTCCATTGTTATTCTCCAAAAAAAGTTAAGTCGGTTATTTTATAGTAGTACAGCCACCCATGTAGCTTTGCAATGCATGTGGAATGGTTATACTGCCATCCGCTTGTTGGTAGTTTTCGATCACTGCAACCAATGTGCGCCCTACCGCTAAGCCCGAACCATTAAGAGTATGTAAAAACTCGGTGTTATTGGTTTCAGGATTTTTCCACCTCAGTTGCATGCGTCGTGCTTGAAAGTCTTCAAAGCAAGAACACGATGAAATTTCGCGATAAGCTGATTGACCTGGTAGCCAAACTTCCAGATCGTAGGTTTTTGCTGAAGAAAAGCCTAAATCGCCAGTGCATAAAATCACCTTGCGGTAAGGCAATTCTAAAGCCTGCAAAATCCCTTCGGCATGAGACGTTAATTGCTCCAACACTTCGTATGAAGATTCTGGTTTTGAGATTTGCACCAACTCCACCTTTTCGAACTGGTGTTGACGAATCAAGCCCCTTGTGTCACGACCGTAAGCGCCCGCTTCTGATCGGAAACAAGGTGTGTGTGCAACAAACTTTAATGGCAAGTCTGACTCTTTAATAATCGAATCACGCACGATATTTGTCACCGGTACTTCAGCTGTAGGAATCAAATAAAGTGATTTAGCCTCGCCTTCTTCGCCTTTCAGGCTGGTTTTAAACAAATCCGCCTCAAATTTTGGCAATTGACCTGTGCCAGTCAAAGAGTCTGCATTAACCAAGTACGGCACATAAGTTTCAGTGTAACCATTCACTTCAGTGTGCTGGTCCAGCATGAATTGCGTCAGTGCTCGGTGCAATTTAGCCAACTTGCCCGTCATTACAACAAACCTAGTTCCTGAAATCTTCGCTGCTGTAGCAAAATCAAGCCCATGAGCTTCACCCAAATCAACATGATCTTTGATTTCAAAGTCATATTCACCAGGCTCGCCCCACGTTGATACTTCAATATTATCATCCTCACTATCGCCATGCGGTACTGAGGGGTGTGGGATATTGGGCATTGACATTACAATGTCATCAATTTGGGTTTGGATTTTGTGCAATTCAGCCTTGCCGTCTTCCAATTGAGTTCCTAAATTTGAAACTTCATCCAACAGTGGCTTAATATCTTCGCCAGCTGTTTTTGCCTTGCCGATTGCCTTCGATCTGGTGTTGCGCAAATTTTGCAATTCCTGAGTTTCAACTTGAATAATTTTTCTCTTTGCTTCAAGCGCCTGAAACGCCTCTACATCAAAGCTGTAATCTCTTCTATTGAGTTGCTCTACAACATAATCAAGATTGTCTCTTAACTGCTTACTTGCTAACATAACTTAACTCTATTAAAACCCTGCGCAATCAACATTTACCAATGTTCAATACTGCTGGAAAACTTAAAGCAGAGATTATACTATGCCCGTTACAGTTAAAGGCGACGATACACACCCAAAGACAGGCATTAGACGGCACTAAAGATGGACTCAAAATATCACCTACTATCGATAATCAACTCATAAAGAATGAAGTGGCAACTCAGTCGTATGCTTCACCTCGGTAATGCCCACGTGACTCTGAGCCTCTAGGATATGAGGAAGTTTTAGTAAGCGTTTGCGTAAAAATTTCTCATAACTTTGAATGTCTTTAGTGACAATACGAAGTGAATAGTCTACCCCGCCCGTAATAGTCCAACACTCCACAACCTCAGGAAAACTGACCACGGCTTCTTCAAAATCACTCAGTACTTTTGGCTCATGAACACTGAGTTTAATATTAACAAATACCACTGAATCCAAACCGAGCTTTTGGCGGTCTAGTAAAACCACTTTATTTTTTATATATCCCTCTTCCTGTAGTCGTGCAATTCTACGCCAACAAGGCGATTGTGATAGGTTCACTTTTTCAGCAACATCAGCCGCACTGAGATTGCCATCACTTTGCAATAGAGAGAGGATGGTTTGATCGATTGAATCAAGGTTTTGCATATATTATGGATAATTATTCTAAAATTATCAAAGAGTATAGCATGTTAATGCACGAATGAAAAATACAAGCGTTGACCAAAGCGGCATCAATTAACTGTATTTTTCTAACATTTCATCCAGCAGGGTAAAAAATTTCTCAATTTCATCGGACGTATTGTAATGCATAAAACCAACTCGAATAACACCACCTGACTCCATCAATTTCAGTTGATTAATCAAACCTTGAGCGTAAAAGTGACCGTCCCATATACAGACATTATGCCCGCCAAAAAATTCTGAAATTTTTCTTGGATCAATCCCTTGAACAACAAAGGCAAACGTCGGTGTGCGCTCGCTTATGCGTGACTCATCAGTAATGCCGAATAGTTCGATTTGAGGATAACTACTAATTTTTTCGAGAAATAAGCGGCTTAGATCAAGCTCGTGCTTGGTAATGTTTTGATAAGCGATTTCAAGTTTTTCGCGCCTAGACTTAGCATCATTGTCCGCCAAAGAGCCAATATAATCAACAGCTGCAGACAGCCCTGCCATTGCCTCATAGTTTTGCGTGCCAATCTCCCAACGATTCGGATTAATGTCCTTTGCAGGCTCAACCTTGTCAGGCTGAAGATCCTCTAGATGCTGCGCCTTAGAATACAAGACACCCAAATGTGGCCCAAAGTATTTGTACGCGGAGGTAACCAAAAAATCGCAGTTCAATGCTTGCACATCAATCAATCCGTGCGGAGCTACATGCACAGCATCGATATAGCTAAGCGCAGAACTTTTTGATTTAACCAGCTCGATAGCCGTCTTAACATCAACAATTGAACCGGTTGCATTTGAGGCATAAGTACAGGCAAATAGTTTTGTATTTTTGTTAATTAGACAACTTAAATGTTCAAAGTCCAAGGTGCAATCAACCTCATTGACTCGCACTTGATGAACAATCACACCTATTTTTTCAGCCTCAATCATCCACGGTGAAACATTAGAGTAATGATCAATCGCGGTAACAATAATCTCATCCCCTGGCTGCCAAGTTTTACTTAGCGCTCGACTCATCATAAAGCTCAAGCTTGTTGCATTAGCACCAAAGACAATCTCGTTTGAATCTTTTGCATGATACAAATCTTTTGCTGCTTCTCTTGCGTTGAGCATTGTTTTCTCGGTTTGACGAGAACTAAAGAAAGCGCCACCCAAATTGGCGCTTGCAGTGGATAAATACCCAACCATAGCATCGAGTACTTTTTGCGTTGGATGGGAGCCCCCAGGGCCATCAAAGAAGATCGGCAGTTTATCTTCTATTACTTGGTTTAGAGCTGGGAACTGCGCTCGACATGCTTCAATATTCATTGTCAATTTATGCTGTTAAAACAAACAAATCCATATAAGCAGACCCTGAATCTGTCGCATGGATGTCTTCTGCACTATGCCAATAGCGCTCATCATTCAAAACGACAAATTCGCCATGATCAAATTTATGTTTAATAAAAGGCTTTGCTTGTTTTTGAGTGTGTATATTTAACTCACCGCCAGTAATATTATTGCTCTCAATGGAAAAAATACCAATATTTTGATAGCCGTCTTGGTGTACGCCCTCTGGGGTAACTTGTGAACTTGTTTCACCATTGGTTATGATCCGTATTTGATGCACTTCAATTTCTGCCTCATCCTTCAAACTTGTAATGTTTTTAAAACGTGCAAAGAGTTCAACAAAGGCATCTGAGTCAATGATATTTTGCTCTATTTCTTCATAATTTCGCTTAATATTTCCTTGAAAAACATTAAGATCGCTGCTTTGTTGAAAAGATCTTGAGGGTAATTTTGTCAGTGTGTCAGAAGAAAAATTAAAATTCGAATAACGACGCAAACGGTACTGGCCATCAAGATAATCGCTACTTGGAAGACGATCAAAAGAAGCAGACAACTGGGCTACATGATTGACGTTAAGTTGGCCCAATTCTAATAAAAAATCTTGTTGTTGCATTTTAATACTCCAAATAATGATTACTGAAAGTGCCTCTTGGCAATTTTGTAACTAATAAGTTTAAGCTGAATGGCTAGAATTGATTATGCTGATTGGAGTATATTATTTATAATTATTAGATAAAAATTTTAAATAATTTAAATTTATTAGATAAATAATGCTTTCATTGACTAATTATGTGCAAGAATTATTTATTAAAGCTGTTGAAAATGGTTTTAAAATTGGTATTTAACCTCCATTTGAACGCGCTGATAACCATCCAGTAATGCAAAGGCTCGATTCGACTTGGCATCTGCATGTATCACCTTGGTTGACGCCTCCCACTGATCATTAATATTCCAATTTAATCCGGTTGTAAGGAACGATAAATCACCATCTGCAACAATCACATTAGAAATATC
>CAWVVS010000011.1:0-19100 GCA_963933655.1 uncultured Candidatus Thioglobus sp.
GTCTGGTGTTGAGCGACCCCCACCAAAAATATCGCCAAAAATATCACCAAACCCGCCACCTCCAAAAGGATTTCCACCACCTGCGCCTTGCTCTAAACCCGCGTGTCCAAATTGGTCATAAGTCTGGCGTTTTTGAGGGTCTGAAATAACATCGTAGGCTTTACGTACTTCTTTGAATTTCGTTTCAGCACTAACTTTATCATCCGCATTGCGATCTGGGTGAAATTTCATTGCCAAACGCTTGTAAGCTTTTTTTACCTTTGCTTCATCTGCGGTTTTATCAACGCCTAGAACTTCATAATAATCTCTTTGTGACATAAGTCCCTTTATGTAAGAAAACCCCCATGAATAAATTCAAGGGGGTTTTGTTTGTGTTTATAGATGCTTGTGTATTACTTATCTTCTTTTACTTCTTCAAAGTCCGCATCTACTACATCATCTGCAGTTGCCTGGCCCGCTTCAGCGGTTTCTGCCCCGGCTTTTTCCTGTGCTTTTTGGGCTAAAACTTGGGCTTTTTCACTCAAGTTTTGCACCTGAGAATCAATTGCTTCTTTGTCATCGCCTTTCATGCTTTCTTCAAGCTCACTCATTGCTGTCTCAATTGTAGACTTTTCATCATCTGAAATATCGTCTTTAAGCTCTTCAAGTGTTTGCTTAGTAGAATGAACCAATGAATCTGCCATGTTTCGAGTCGTCACCAATTCTTGAAATTTCTTGTCTTCTTCGGCGTGGGCTTCTGCATCTTTAACCATTTTGTCGACTTCCTCGTCAGAAAGACCGCTCGATGCTTTAATCGTGATCGATTGTTCTTTGCCAGTGTTTTTGTCTTTTGCAGAAACGTTTAAAATACCATCAGAGTCGATATCAAGCGTTACTTCAATTTGCGGTTGGCCTTTTGGCGCAGAGGCAATGCCTTCAAGGTTGAATTGACCAAGAGATTTATTGGCGCTCGCAACGTCACGCTCACCTTGCAGTACATGGACCGTTACCGCAGATTGGTTATCTGCTGCAGTTGAGAACACTTGTGAAGCATTGGTTGGTATGGTGGTGTTCTTTTCAATCAGTTTCGTCATGATGCCACCCATTGTCTCAATACCTAAAGAAAGTGGTGTTACATCAAGAAGAAGAACGTCGGTAACATCACCAGCCAGTACGCCACCTTGAATTGCAGCACCCATAGCTACAGCTTCATCTGGGTTCAGATCTCTCTTAGGTTCTTTGCCGAAGAAGTCTTGCACCATTTTCTGTACTTTAGGCATACGTGTTTGACCGCCAACCATAATAACCTCATCAATATCAGCACTTGTAAGACCGGCATCTTTTAGGGCGACTTTGCATGGCTCGATAGAGCGCTTAAGTAAGTCTTCAACCAGCGATTCTAGTTTTGCTCGAGTAATTTTAATGTTCAGGTGTTTAGGTCCTGAAGCATCAGCTGTAACGTAAGGCAAGTTAACATCTGTTTGCTCAGAAGATGAAAGTTCAATCTTAGCTTTTTCTGCCGCTTCTTTTAAGCGTTGTAGTGCCATTGGATCATTTGCCAAATTAACACCTTGTTCTTTTTTGAACTCGTCAACTAGAAAGTTGATAATACGTTGGTCAAAGTCTTCACCACCTAAGAAAGTATCACCATTGGTTGATAGTACCTCAAAGTGCTTTTCACCGTCGATATCTTCCATTTCAATAATAGAAACGTCAAATGTGCCACCACCTAGGTCGTACACAGCTACTTTCTTGTCGCCAGCGCCTTTGTCAACACCGTAAGCAAGTGCTGCCGCTGTTGGCTCGTTAATAATTCTTTTGACTTCTAGACCGGCAATTTTTCCGGCATCTTTGGTTGCTTGACGTTGAGAATCGTTAAAGTAAGCAGGAACAGTGATAACCGCTTCAGTCACTTCGTGACCTAAGTAATCTTCAGCAGTTTGCTTCATTTTTTGAATAACGCGAGCTGAAATTTCAGGCGCTGCCATTTTTTTGCCTTTTACCTCTACCCAGGCGTCACCGTTGTCAGCCTTTACAATTTTGTAAGGGACTAAGTCAATGTCTTTTTGTACGGCGTCTTCTTCAAAGCGACGACCAATAAGACGCTTGATAGCGTAAAGCGTGTTTTCAGGGTTTGTGACAGCTTGTCTTTTCGCTGGTTGACCCACTAAGATTTCTTCTGAGTCTTTAGGGTAGGCAATAATTGAAGGCGTAGTACGATCGCCTTCAGAGTTTTCAATAATTTTGACTGAGCCGCCGTCCATAACAGCAACGCATGAATTTGTTGTACCTAGATCAATACCAATAATTTTCGACATTTTTAGTTACTCCTTGTGTTTGATATAATGCCTATGTAAGGGCGTTAAATCATATTTCAAGGCTGAGGCTAATTATTTTGACTTGTGTCGCTGTAAGATGGTTTTTACACATTCTGGCACGAAAAGACTGATATCACCACCAAGAGATAAAATTTCTCGAACCAGTGATGAGGAAATATTGGCAAACTCTTCTGAAGGAGTCATAAACAGTGTTTCAATATTGGGATTGAGGCGTTTGTTCATGCCGCTCAATTGAAACTCATATTCAAAGTCAGAAACAGCCCGCAAACCACGAATGATAACTTGCGCATGATGGTCTCTAGCAAAATCGACCAGTAAAGAGTCAAACCTCAATACTCGTACATTTTCAAGTGATTCAATCGAAGTGGTGACGGCCTCGATGCGTTCGTCAATGCTCAAAAAACTATTCTTATTAACATTTTGCGTAATCGCAACAATGACCTCATCGAATAATCGACTGGCACGATGAATTAAATCAACATGACCACTGGTGATGGGATCAAAAGATCCTGGATAAATTGCAATTTTTTTCATCATTCTCCAAGATTGATTAAGCAATAATGAACATTGCCAGATTTTTTTTGTTTGGCTATATTATAGCGATAACCATCCAGCGCACTTAAATTGTCATTGGTTATTTGAAACTCAGACTCTATATAGATTTTACTACTAGAATTGATGTAGCTATTTTTAGAAATTATCTTGAGTGTCTGTGGGAGAATTTCTTTAGTGAAAGGTGGATCAAGGAATACTAAGTCAAAAGGCTTTGAGCATGCTTGATTTAAATGAGCCAGAGAATCATCATTGACAAGAGTGAATTTCTCAATTGGGAAAGGCTGAAAATTATCCTGAAGCTGATCAAATACTACTTTACTTTTCTCAATTGAATACACCTCGTTAGCGCCTCTTGATAAAGCTTCAAGACTAAGTGCACCGCTACCTGTGAATGGGTCTAAAACGCTTTTTCCGACAATATCAAATTGTAACCAATTAAAAAGGGTTTCACGAATTTTTCCAGTAGTAGGGCGCAGACCCTCTGCGTCAGGAAAATGAAACTTCCTGCCGCGAAATTCACCCGCAATAATTCTAAAGCTATTTGTTTCGATAATTGTCAAACGCAGCCATAAGTTCCTTCTTGGCCAATGTCGCATCACCCCAGCCTTCAATCGTTACCCATTTTCCTTCGTCAAGGTCTTTGTAATATTTAAAGAAGTGTTCAATTTGGTCTTTGAGAGCAACATCAACGTCGTCAATGCAGCGTATGTTGTGATACGAGCGACAAAGCTTGTCAATTGGTACGGCTAATATTTTTGCATCTTCACCAGCTTCGTCAGTCATTTTCAGAACGCCGATTGGGCGTGCAACAATAACAGAATCGTGAATTAAGGGATAAGGTGTAATGACTAAGACGTCTGCGGGATCACCGTCATCTGAAAGCGTTTCAGGAACAAAGCCATAATTACATGGATAGAACATCGGTGTCGAAATAAAGCGATCAACAAACATAGCACCTGTGTCTTTATCGATTTCGTATTTAACGGGTGATGAATTGGCTGGGATTTCGATAATGACATTGATCTCATCAGGTATATTTCCTGCAGTTACAGGTTTTAGGCTATTTTGCATTTAGTTTTCCTTATTGAATAATTTGGATCTCCAGCCTCTACATAATGAGACATTTAAATCACCACGAATATATTTTGAAAGTGATTTACTTGTAATCAAGAGTTCCGGCGGTAAATTATACTCTTTTGCTATATTATTGATACGCTGTTGAAGCTGTCTTTTGCTATCTTTTTCAAAATTACTGAGAGGTTTGTGGTTGTTGGTAGGTGCATCTTGTTTAAATATAATGTCGGTTGAAGTTATAAAGCCGTTAAATTTATCCTGACTTTTCGATGATAAAAATATTTTTTTGCAAGCATAATCAAGCAATTTTTCATCCGACATAATCCATTTTCTTGGCTTATTTTTTCTTCTGGCGGTATTTTCACGCCATGCACATAGTTGAAATGCTAGAGTGTGGTATCGTTCATTCAATCGAGAAATCCCTTTAATTTTCTGAAAAATATTATCAATTGGCGCGTCATATAACTCATATTTTAGTAGAGCGTTTGTTTCCTCAATTAGCCAATCAAGCTTATTGGTGGTTTTTAGTTTGGCTTTTAGCTTTTTATAGATGGGCAGTAAGTAGCGCACATCATCAAGAGCGTACTCCATAACATCGTCTGGTAAGGGTCGCTTCGTCCAATCAAAACGTGTATGTGCTTTTTCAAGGAAAACACCTTCAAATTGCTCTGTCAGCGCTTGATACGAAACTTGTAACGGTAGATTGAGTAAAGCTGCAGCTATTTGTGTATCAAACAAAGTATTTGGTAGTCTTTCAGATAAAAGATAAAAAGCCTCGATATCTTGACGAGCTGAATGAACAATCCAAACAGTGTCCTTATTATAGAGTTTCTCAAAAAGTGGCTCAAGGTCTGGAATTGAAAGAACATCGATACATTCGATACTATTAGCGCTTGAAATTTGTACAAGGCAGAGCTTGGGGTAGTAGGTGTCAATACGACGAAACTCGGTATCAATGCCGAGATAATTCTCACCTTTGATAGAGTCAAGGTAGCTCAGCAATTGTTCTTGTGTTTGAATCAAAATGGTTGCATCAAGTCAATTGTCGTATTTTAACAACAACTTGCGTTAGTAAGAATTCATTTATGAGATAATCGAGACATTTCAAAGCCAACATTAATTTATGCTGCTAGACCAGGCTCTGCTACTAAAAAAATCACCGCCAGCCTTGTTTTGGATTGTCGTTTTTCTCGCCTCCTTTTTGGCGATGTTTTACTTGGGTCTTAAGCCAGAACTTATTGATCAGTGGTATTTGTGGTTGGTTGGTTTTAATGTTGTCATGAGCCTTGTGGCGCTTTACTTTATTGTGCTTAACATGCGCAGATTAAAGCAAAATACTGAACAAAATGTTATCGGTTCGAAGTTTACTTGGTCTTTTGTGAAGATCATCCCAGTATTAGTAATACTTCCAGTGCTCTCTTTCTACTTTTTCTCGTTTGAGTCTATTCGAGATAATTTAAACACTGCTGAATCTCAATTTGACAAGTTCAATATTACAGTTGCGGGTGAAGTTGATGAACTTTATAAAAACACTAATGACATGGCCATTAAGTATTATTTGGATAGAACGCTTAATACCGCTAAACTGGTTAATTATTTTGATGCGCCACGATCGTCGAAGATGAAAATGCAGAGAGTGTTGGATTTGCTTGTTTCGGACAATTGGGCCTGTGAATTAAAACTCTATGATGCACAGATGGCATTGATGGCTTCCTTCTCTTCTGAAAAGATTTGTCTTGAAGAGGGCTATACCGCTTCGACTGATAACTTTACTTTGATCGCTCACTACTCAGCGGATGCTAGTATTACCAGTTTAAGCCAAAGAATGACACGCTTTCGAGATGCAGCAAAAGATGCGAGTCTAGAGCTAAACTCGTCAATTATCAAAACCCGTTTTATGATTGATTTTTCGTCTACAGTGCTTCTGGCGGTTTTAAGTGCATTATTGGTTGTTGTGAGAATGATTGATCAATTAATGCGACCAATGCATAATTTGTCTTTAGCCACTCGAGAAATTTCAGCAGGAAATTATGATGTTAGGATACAGCACGATCCTAAAAATAAAGATATGCGTGATTTGATCCATCATTTCAATGAAATGAGTCAACAAATCAAACTCTCTAGAGAGGGTTTAGATACCCACAATCTGTATTTAGAAACCATTTTAAAATACTCTTTTGGAGTCATCGCTTTAAATCCAGATAAGACCATTCAAATGATTAATCCAGTGATTGGTAAGATACTTCAAATCGAAAATGAAAATTTATTTATTGGTAAGTCTTATGTTGGTATTGTTGAAATATATCAATATCTTCATCCACTGTTTAACTATATTGAGAGTAGCATTGAAAAGGGTTTGACAGAGTGGTCAGGTGAAATTGAGTTAACATTGCCTGATAGATACCGATTGATTTACTGCCAAGGCGCCGCTCTTGATGTTGATGGGAAAACTTTGGGTTATGTCATCATGATTAATGATATTTCAAAGTTAAATCGAGCCCAGAAAAAAGCAGCTTGGGGTGAGGTGGCAGTGCGAATGGCACACGAAATCAAAAACCCTTTAACGCCAATACTGTTGTCCGCCCAACGATTAAGAAATCTATTCTTGGACAAACTTGAGTCAAAAGATTCTGCAATAATCGATAAAACAACTGCCACGATTATTGACCAAGTAGCCTCAATGGACGCTATGGTAAGTGCATTTGCTAACTACGCTAACACACCAGAAATCAAAAAGATACCCTCATCACTTAATGCGTTGATCAACAAGATTATTTCTTTATATGACGCACAAGAAGGGGTTAGAATCGATCTTGACTTAAGTGGTGATTTGCCAGAGTTACAACTGGATGGCGATGGAATCTCACGAGTTATGATTAATTTAATTAAAAATGCATGTGAAGCCAGTGCAGAGAAAGAAAAATTAAATATTATTATTCGCACGCGTTATAGAGTCAATGAAAATATCATTAGACTTACGGTTACTGATGATGGCAACGGCTTTCCTGGTGATATTGTTGATCAAGCTTTTGAGCCTTACGTCACTACAAAGAAAAAGGGAAGTGGGCTGGGTCTTGCCATCTCTCAGAATATTATTGAGCAACATGAAGGTCAAATATACGCAAGCAATATTGAACCTCATGGCGCCAGAATAACAATTGAATTTAGTATAATTGACGGCACAAGGAGTCGAAATGGATGAAGACAGCTATCTCGGTAGAATTTTAATTATTGACGATGAGAAAGAAAATACGAATATCATCAAGGACATTCTTGAGGATGTTAACTATCATGCGCTTATAGCAAGCAGTGCCTCTGAGGCTAAGACAATGGTTATTGGCAATGAATTTGATTTGGTGTTGATGGATGTCTGGATGCCCGGTCAAGATGGGATGTCCCTTCTTGATGAGTGGATTAGTGTTGGTTTTGATACACCCATTGTGATGATGTCAGGTCATGCCGAGACAAGCGACGTTGTAAGGGCGCTCAAACTGGGTGCTGTTGATTTTTTGCAAAAACCTTTGCACGACTTATTGCCGATTATTAGAAATATATTAACTAGGCAAGCGCCCATTGAATCCAATCAAGAAGTCAGTGGTATTGATTTTTCTCTTAAATTGAAAGAGGCGCGCAACATTTTTGAAAAGCAATATCTTCTCCACCATCTAGCTCTGCACGATAATAATATAGCCGTTGTGGCAGAAAAAGCAGGCCTAGAGAGAACTACTTTATATCGAAAACTAAAAGACTTAGGAATTGACAAAAGATGAAAATTCTAATCCTCGGTGCAGGCCAAGTTGGCTCAACTCTTGCAAAATACCTGTGTGCCGATAGCGCTAATGACCTTACCATTATTGACCAAAAAGAAGATAAATTAACATTACTTCAAAGACACTTAGACATTAAAACTGTCGTCGGTCATGGCGCTTATCCAAGTGTGCTCGAAAAAGCTGGCATTAAAGCCATGGATATGGTGATTGCAGTGATGAAGTCGGACGAATCCAACATGGTGGCTTGCCGTATGGCTTTCACGCTATACGACGTTCATACAAAAATTGCAAGAATACGCACAAAAGAATACTTACACAGACCTGAGTTGTTCTCACACTCAGCTGTGCCTATTGATTTTCTAATTACACCAGAAAATTTAATTACTGACTATATTAAAGGCATTGTTGATCAGCCTGGAGCCACTGAAGTATTTGAATTTGAAAATGGACTGGTTCAGTTGATTGAAACCCGAGCCTATGTCGGTACGCCGATTGTTAATAGACCTATCAGAGAGCTACAACAACATTTGCCAGATGCAAAAGTGAGAATTTTTAGCCTTTATCGTAACGGTAAGGCCTTATTGGTAAATAGCGACACTGTGATTCGCGAAGGCGATAATGTTTATTTCATCGCAAAAAAGAAACACGTCTCAAAGGCATTAAAGGAGTTTCGACGCGTCGATAGGGGTTATCAAAAAATCTTTATTGCAGGCGGTGGTAACATTGGATTCAGTGTGGCTAAATTATTAGAAAAAACACATAATATTCGCCTTATTGAACTTAATGAAGAGAGGGCGAGATTGCTTGCTGATCAGCTAAACCACACGTTAGTTCTGCAGGGTAGTGCTTCTGATGAGGAGTTGTTGCTTGAAGAGGGAATTGAAAATACCGACCTATTTCTCGCTTTAACGGATTCGGATGAGGTAAATGTTATTGTCTCAATTTTAGCAAAACGACTTGGTGCGCATAAAACAATCGCCCTAATAAAGCGTGATGTTTATGCTTCATTGGCTGAACAAAGTGATGAGGTTGACATGATTGTATCTCCCGATCAAATCACTGTGAGCGATATTCTTTCACACCTTAGAAAGGGTGATACGATGAAAGTACATTCTCTACAGCATGGCAAGGCAGAGGCGATTGAAATTGTTGTTCATAATGATAAAGGTCGCTCTAAGGTGGTTGGTAGACAAATTAAAGACTTGGATTTACCCGAAGGCGTTGTGATTGGTGCAATTGTTCGAGACAGCGATTTATTAATGGCATCTAAAAACCTAGTAATCGAACAAGGTGACCATGTCCTTATCATGCTGACTGATGTTAGAAAAATTCATCAGGTTGAGTCCTTATTTTCTGAAGATGATTAACAAAATATGAGTCTCTTTACTGGTCATTCAAAATGCAATTAAGCGTCGTTTTTAAAACCATCGGAATATTACTGATGGTATTCAGCTTTACTCAGATCCCGCCAATTCTGATTGACTATTTCAGCGCTGAAGGAAAAGAGTTTGGAACATTTTCACTGTCTTTCGGTATAACGCTGGCTGGTGGATTTTTCATGTGGTACCCTTTTATGTCTGTGAAACAAGACTTTCGACTCAGAGAAGGCGTATTAATTGTTGTGTGTTTCTGGGCCGTGCTTTCTCTGTTTGCAACCCTACCATTTCTACTAACAAGCACCATTCCTGATTTAGACTTCTCGGCGGCTTTTTTTGAGTCAATGTCTGGGCTTACAACGACAGGTGCAACCGTTTTAACGAATTTAGATGAACTACCAAAATCCATTTTGTATTACCGTCAACAACTACAGTGGCTAGGTGGTATGGGTATTATCGTTTTAGCAGTTGCCATTTTGCCATTACTTGGAGTTGGTGGTATGGAGCTTTATCATGCAGAATCTGGTGGTATTTCAAAAGACCGTTTAACACCAAAGCTTAGACAAACTGCAATTGCCCTATGGAAGATTTACGTCTCTTTGACAATTCTATGCGCCTTGGCTTATTTTCTATCTGGTATGGATGTGTTCGATGCAATCAGCCATAGCTTTTCTACTGTGGCTATTGGTGGCTTTTCAACCCATGATGCTTCTATAGGTTATTTTAATTCTGGCGCCGTTGAAGCAGTGGCAATTGTGTTTATGTTTTTAGCGGGTATTAATTTCTCATTGCATTTTGTTGCGTGGAGTAACCGCTCTCTCGTTGACTATTGGAAAGATTCAGAATTTAAAGCTTACCTTGTTGTGTTACTCTTAGCTTCGGCTATTGTTATGAGTGTGCTCAATCTTAATAATGAGTATCAAAATTTTTGGGTTGGTTTAAGGCATGGTTTATTTCAAACAATCTCGATGGCAACCACAACTGGTTTTACCTCTCAAAACTTTAGCCAGTGGCCCAGCGCAATACCAGTTTTTTTGATTTTGGTGAGCTTTATTGGCGCTTGTGTGGGATCCACTGGCGGTGGTATGAAAGTGGTTAGGGTGTTGTTGATGTTTAGATTGGGCATGAAGGAAATTAAGCAGTTTA
This sequence comes from uncultured Candidatus Thioglobus sp., assembly GCA_963933655.1. Classification (GTDB taxonomy): domain Bacteria; phylum Pseudomonadota; class Gammaproteobacteria; order PS1; family Pseudothioglobaceae; genus Pseudothioglobus. Next base: position 10,240 of record CAWVVS010000011.1, read on the forward strand.
TTCACCCAAATGCCCAGATTAACGTTAAGTTGAATCATTCAACTGTTGCTCAAAAAACCCTAATTTCTGTATTGGGCTTCTTTTCTCTCTATGCTATTTCCTTCCTTTTGATTTTGATCTTATTAATGTTTACTGGTATGGATCAAGTCAGTTCTTTTTCTGCAACAGCTGCTACAATGAATAATTTAGGACCAGGGTTGGGCGAGGTTGCACAGAATTACGGTTCTCTTAACGGTAGCTCTCAATGGATTCTCAGTGCCTCAATGCTATTTGGGCGTCTAGAGGTATTGACTCTCATTGCCTTATTTCACAAGGCATTCTGGCGTTACTAATTACGGACACTCTTCTTTGAAAGAGCGTAAACCAATTTTATCCAGTTTTTTTTGATCGAGTGCTCCAGCCCCACTAAAAAGCAAGACTGGAGGGGATAGAATTACAAAAGAGGCGCGATTACCAAACTTACAATAGCCATCACATTGATAAGAATGTTCATGGCTGGGCCAGATGTGTCTTTAAACGGGTCACCTACTGTATCGCCAACAACAGTTGCCGCATGAGTGTCAGTTCCTTTGCCACCAAAGTTACCTTTTTCAACATACTTCTTAGCATTGTCCCAAGCACCACCAGCGTTTGCCATCATCAGTGCCATAAGAACACAACCCAACAAAGCGCCACCAAGCATACCACCCAGAGCCGTTGGACCAATACCAAAACCCACAACAACGGGTGCAGAAACAGCTATAACACCTGGAAGAATCATTTTCTTAAGAGCTGCAGTTGTTGCAATATCAACGCATTTGGCTGTATCTGGTTCTGCGGTGCCCTCCAGCAAGCCAGGAATCTCGCGAAATTGTCTTCTGATCTCTTTAATCATTTCAAACGCGGAGTCACCAACTGCTGTCATTGTGATTGCAGAAATTAAGAATGGGATCGTGCCACCAATAAACAAACCGATAAGAACTTCAGCACTGTTTAACTCGAGTATGAAGCCATCTATATTTGCACTAACTGTTTCAACGTAAGCAGTAATAATTGCAAGGGCTGCAAGTGCCGCCGCGCCAATCGCAAAACCTTTGCCGATTGCTGCAGTTGTATTTCCAAGTTCGTCTAGCGAATCAGTAATTTTACGAGTATCTTCACCGAGACCAGCCATTTCAGCGATACCACCAGCATTGTCAGCAATAGGGCCGTAAGCGTCGATTGCCATTGTCATGCCCACAGTTGCCAGCATACCAATTGCAGCAATACCAACACCGTATAAGCCAACATACAAATTAGCAACATAAATAATCACACAGATCATTAACACTGGAATAACAACAGATTGCATTCCGATTGCTAAACCCTTAATCATAACGGTTGCAGCACCTGTTTCACCTGCAGCAGCAATATCTCTAATTGGTTTTCCAGCAGTATAGTATTCTGTCACTAGACCAATGATAATGCCGCCGACACTGCCCATCAGTACCGCAGCCCAAATATCCGTTGAAACATCAAGCTTGTCGATGAGGAAATATGAAGTAATAATAAATAAAACAGCCGAACCAATCGTGCCAGTTCTGAGCGCAGATTCAGGTGATTTGTTTGAAGACATTTTCACCACAAGGATGCCGATAATTGAGCAAATTAAACCAAGTGAAGCAAGTGCCAACGGTAGAAACATCAGCTCGGATTGATTGCCACCCAGCTTATCAAGTGCAATTGTTGATAAAGTTGACGCAATTGCAATGGTTGCAATCATTGAGCCACAGTAAGATTCAAAAATATCAGAACCCATACCAGCAATATCGCCTACGTTGTCTCCAACGTTGTCTGCAATAACACCAGGATTGCGCGGATCATCTTCTGGAATGCCAGCCTCTAATTTGCCAACTAGGTCAGCGCCTACGTCCGCACTTTTAGTAAAGATACCGCCACCAACACGAGAGAAAAGTGCAACCACAGAAGCGCCCATTGCAAAACCATGCAGTGCTTCTGAGTGTGTTTCGCCGAAGAAGAAGTATAAACCGCCTAAACCCAAAAGGCCGAGAGCAGCAACCGACAGACCCATCACAGAGCCGCCAAAGAAGGCAACTTTAAGTGCAGCAGCACTACCTTGGTCGTGTGCAGCTTGTGTGGTTCTAACATTAGCAATGGTTGCTGTGTTCATGCCGATGTAGCCCGCTGTTGCAGAAGTGACAGCACCAACAACAAAGCAAAGTGCACTCATCCAGCCTAGGAATACATACATTAATACTAATAGAACTGCAGAAAACATGCTGAGCATTTTGTATTCGCGCGCCATAAAAACAGATGAGCCAATGCGAATTTGCTCGCCAATTTTTTGTACTTTACCACTACCACCAGGTTGTTTTCTAATCCATTGGTAGATAACGATTACGATAAGCAGACCAAACACACCAAGTGCTGGAGCAACTAAATTAACATCAAAATCCATTTTTCTCTCCTTTATTTTTTTCGTTTTAAAATGAAGGCGCTATCTTAACCCATCAACTTGTCGATGAGTTCATTAATACACAAATAAAGTAGAAATTAATTTATCTGATAAATTTTAAATATTGATTAAATGTCTCGATTTTAATATTAGGCTTGATCGTTCATGGTTGAATGATTTACTCACTAATTTATACTTCACTATGCAGAGTTTATTGCTATATAACACTGGTATGATTCCACGAATTGACGCACAATAAAACCATTGCATTACTCAATGAAGCCAGCTAAATTAATACAGAATTTCGGACGAAATTTAATCTTTACACCGAAGCATTTTTATTCGCCTAACAGTGAAATCGCTTTGCTTGACATTCTTCAGCGCCATAAAGATACAAAGATTCGAGTCGTTGGCTCGCTGCATTCTTGGAGTAACTTAGTCAAGACTGACGATGTACTTATTGATATGCGCCATTTCAATCGTGTTGAAGTTTTTCAGTATGAAAATGAAATACGCGTTAAGGTCGGTGCTGGTTGCCAAATAAAGCATCTATTAAAGATATTGAATAAACAAGGTTTAACCATCCCGTCCTTGGGTTTAATTACCGAGCAAACCATTGCTGGTGCCACTGCAACAGGCACTCATGGCTCTGGAAAGCACAGCCTTTCTCATTATATTGAATCGCTACGAGTGGCTTGTTTTAAAGGCGATGAAAGTGTTGCACAAGTCGTGGAAATTAACAATGGAGTTGAATTGCAAGCCGCTCGTTGCTCTCTCGGTTGTTTGGGCGTTATTACTGAAATTACCTTGCCTTGTATAGTGCAATACTTTGTTCAAGAAAAAGCCACTTTTTGTGAAACGATCGATGAGATTCTTGTTCTTGAAAAACGCTCACCATTACAGCAATTTTTTCTTATGCCACATTCTTGGATATTTCTTGCTCAGGAGCGAGTTGTTGCCAACGAATGCCGTCGTCGTGGATTTGCTAGCGTGTATCGTGTCTACTGGTTTGTATTAATTGACTTGGGGATGCACCTAACATTAAAGTTATTTGCTTCCGTGTTAAATAGCAAGAAATTAATACATTTTTTTTATCGAAAGGTTGTTCCCTATTTGGTCTCTCCACGTTGGGTGGTAACTGATCGCAGTGACAACGCGCTTGTTATGGAGCACGAATTATTTAGGCATTTAGAAATTGAGTTATTTGTAACGAGATCAAAAGTTTCTGAAGCAGCAAGTTTTGTTTCTGATATCTTGCAATTCGCAGATGACGCCAACCATAAACTATCATCTTTAACGTATGCAAAAATGAAGCAAGCGGAGTTGCTTGATTCAATTGAGGGAATTAAAGGTAAGTTCACTCATCATTATCCTATCTGTTTTCGACGAATTTTGCCTGACGATACATTGATATCAATGGCATCAGGAGGATCCGAAGATTGGTATTCAATCAGCTTTATTACTTACGTTGAGCCGAGAGATGATTTTTATGCACTCGCAACATTTCTTGCCAATAGCATGTTTGCACTTTTTCAAGCGCGCATTCATTGGGGCAAGTGGTTTCCACAAACTGCCGAGCAAATCAATCAACTGTATCCGAATATAGACAAATTTCATGAGATATGTCGACAATATGATCCGAATGGTGTTTTTCGAAACCAATTTATTGAAGATAAGCTGAGTCAAAAGTAAGGCTTAATTAACACCAATATAAAATGACCAACATAAAGCAATCAAAATCGTTATTAAAGCGCGCCTACAATTTAAAAGAGGGCGAGGCTAAACCGCTGTATAAAGATTGGGCGTCATCTTACGATACCGATCTTGTAGACTCTTTGGGTTATGTTGGTCCGGTATGTGTGGCAGACATAGCTCATTCTTTTTGCTCTGATGTTTCTACACGTATTCTTGATGTGGGTTGCGGTACGGGACTCGTCGCACAAAGGCTTTCTCAGTTAGGATATAAACAGATCAGTGGTCTCGATTTTTCTAAGGAGATGCTCGAGGTTGCACGTAGTAAAAATATTTATGTTGATCTCATGAATGCAGATTTGACAAAAACACTTTCAATTAACACTTCTGCGTATGATTTGATTGTATCTTGTGGCACGTTTACCCACTCCCATGTTGGGCCAGAGGCATTTGATGAGCTTCTTAGAGTTATTCGATCGGGTGGCATTGCTTGTGTTTCAATTAACGCTGAAATATATGAAAGCAATGGTTTTGATAAAAAATTGAGTCAATTGGAATGCGCTGGCAAGATTTTGATAGAGAGTAGAGTCAAAATTAAATTGACAATTAATGAACCTGTTGATGGTTTTGTTGTTGTCTTTAAAAAGCTATAAAGCAAAGATTAAAAATCATAGAGCAATACTTGACTGGCGGCTTTTTAATAAGGTTTTAGGCTCATTTCAATAATTTCTAATATTTTTCTGTTTTCCTTTGCCAATACCAATAATTGACTTAATAGTGCATTATTTTGGTGTTTTTTGGCTTTAAAATGGCATTTTTTGACTACTTGGACCATAATTGTATTGGAATGGTCGTCCATTTCGATTTTTTTCTAATTTTTTTTTAGCAAAAATATTTATTTTTTTATAAGTGATTCACGGTGATCTATTTTAGATATATAATAGCTGCAACTTAACGTTGTGTCTGGTTTTGAGTGCGATCTTCATCTTCATCACCTATGCATTTTCCATCCATAACATTAAGTTATTAATTTAACTTAAAGGGATAATAAGACAATGAATAAATCAGAACTAATTGATGCAATAGCATCAGGCGCAAGTTTATCTAAGGCTGATTCAGCAAAAGCTTTAGATGCAACTACAACAGCAATTACAAATTCCTTGGCAAAGGGCGATGCAGTACAACTAATAGGCTTTGGTAGCTTTGTTGTTAGAGATCGTGCAGCACGTACAGGTCGCAACCCTCAAACAGGTGCCACCATTCAAATCTCAGCATCGAAAGCAGTCGCTTTAAAAGCAGGCGCAGCGTTAAAAGCAGCAGTCAATAAATAACTGTCAGTTTTTAATTGAGAAAAAAGCACCTTCGGGTGCTTTTTTTTGGGGCTATGAACACGCTTAGCTAAATTATTCAATAATCACATTGTATCCAGGCAAGGCGCTTAATAGTTGCTTGCCGTAGAATTTCGTGGTTAGTCGATTATCAAAAATAGTGATTGTGCCAGTATCGGTTTCTGTTCGTATGAGTCGACCGCAGGCTTGAATAAGTCGCAGAGAGGCATCCGGCAGGGCGATTTCCATAAACGGGTTACGACCCTGAGACTCAAGATACGATTGGGTGGTTTTTTCAATTGGTGAAGTGGGCACACTAAAACGCAGTTTGGCTATCATGACATGATTAAGGTTGTCACCTTTTAAATCCACACCTTCAGCAAAGCTATCAAGCCCAAAAATAACGCTGCCTTTGCCTTGTTTACGGAGTTCAATATGCTTTTCAAGAATGCGTTTTTTACTGTATTCACCTTGAATTAATAGCGAACAACTTAAGGACTGTTCAACTAAATCAGCCACCATTTGCATTTGCTTATTCGACGCAAATATCACTAGAGTGCCCATTTTTTGTTGAATGCGTTTTTTTAGTTCTTTTGCTAACTCTTGTGTATGTTCAAAGGCCAGTGTTGGGCTTGATTTCATTTTGGCAACAATAAAGTCGACCGACCGATGATCAAACGGTGAAGCCAGTCGTAAATATTGGTTGTCTTTCTCTTGTAAGCCTAACTGTTGATTTAAGCGGCTGAAGCTACCGAGTGCAGTGAGAGTTGCAGAAGTTAGAATAACGCCACCAGCTTTGGACCAAATAAGAGCATCTAAGTGATTTGAGACATCAATTTTTGCAGAGTTTAAATGGTAGTTTGTTTTTTTATTGGCCATTATGGATTTTTCAATCCAATGACTTGGGGGAGGCTTGTCGGGATTAGTGTCTTGTGTAAATGCGACTAGCAGAGAAACAATTAACGAAAGATTTTGCTCGTTTTGACCGATGATATTATTTAAATTATCCAGGGTTGCTGGATCTTGATGGTTGGTTTTGCAAAAAGTTTGCCAATCGTCTTTTTTCTCAGAAAAATCAGCATAGATAATACTCATACTGGTGGCCAAGTTGCGAACATTATTGCTGATTTCAGAATCAACACCTTGTATGCCAAACAGATGAATATCATCGACATAATCAAGTTCAGATAGTGGTGCATTCAATTCCGTCAACAAAATGTCAATGGTTTCGATTCTGCTTTCAGCATTGTCTTGATGAGTGATTTTTCCTATTTGATCCATCACACTTTGTGCTTGTCGAATCGATGTTTTTATAAAATCCATACCGGCACTTTGTGAAAAATGAGACAGCGCTTTAGGCGCGAAATGATGCGCTTCATCGAAGACAAAAATACAATCTTCGACATCTGGGAGTATGGAGTTACCGCTAAAAATATCCGCAAGAACAAGGTCGTGATTGGCAATAATAACATCGGCTTGTGAAACTTTTTTGCGTGCATTAAAAAAGGCGCAGTCGCTATAGAATTCGCAGTTTTTTGCTGTACACGTAAACCGATTGCAAGCAACCTTTTGCCACAATGAAGATTCAGGGGGAGTCTCTAAGTCATCGATCTCACCACTCCAGCGGTTCGAGGTGTAATCTTCAGTCATTTCACTGAGTTTATCCATCTGGCCTTTACTCGGAGGCTCATCCCAAAGTAAGAGGTCTTCAAATAAAGATTGAGTCTCTTTATTGTCTTCGGTTAGGTTGATTAAATTGCGCACACAAACGTAACGAGAACGGCCCTTGGCAAGTGCGTAATCAAAGCTTACAGTTGAGTATTTTTGCGCCTCAATAATATCTTTATTGAGTAACTGTTCTTGTAAGGCAACATTGGCACTGGCAATTACCAGTTTTTTTTCACTTGCTTTTGCTATTGGCAAAGTGGCAATCAAGTAAGCCATTGTTTTGCCGGTGCCAGTTGGTGCTTCGACGCAAAGTATCGGGTTTGATTTAGGATATTCGCCGGTTAGAGTTTTGGCAATTTCCGCCATCATTCGATTCTGAGAAGAGCGATTAGTATAACCTGGAAGTTGTTTTTTTGCCTTTTCAAATGACGCGCGAATTTCAGCTTTAAGCGCCTCAGTTAGCATGCCAAATTTACAAGTTGCGTTTTAATGAGAGTTCACAAAGAAGTCTAAGTGCTGATCGGTAGTCAGAGTCGGGTAGTGAGTTCAAAGCATCGATTGCTTTTTTTGATTCACTTTCTGCTGCACTTCGGGTAAAGTCAAAAGCTTTAACTTTACCAAGAATATCTATAATTTTGTCTAAATTTGAGGTATCAGCGTTCTCGATAGCATCTCTTAGCATGGCGTGTTCTGAGCCCGAAGTTTGCTCTAATGCATAGATCATCGGTAAAGTAGACTTACCTTCAGCAAGATCATCGCCGACTTCTTTTCCCATGGCTTCAGAATCTGATTCGTAATCTAACACGTCATCAATAATTTGAAATGCATTGCCTAAGTGAAGACCAAATTGCCCAAGGGCATCGATTGTTTCATTTTTGGAATTTGAAAGCATGCCACCAATTTTGCAAGCAGCTTCAAATAAACACGCAGTTTTGCGTTCAATAACGGCGAAATACTGCTCTCGAGTAACATCGGCATTCTGAATATTTAATAATTGTAGTACCTCACCTTGCGCGATGTTGTTTGTTGCCTCAGAAAGCAGTCGCATAATAGCCATCGAGTCAGGCTCAACCATGATTTCAAAGGCCCGAGAGTATAGAAAATCACCCACCAACACACTGGATGCATTACCCCATAGTTCGTTAGCAGTTTCTTGGCCACGTCGGGTTGCGGATTCATCAACCACATCGTCGTGTAATAAGGTTGCTGTATGAATTAATTCAATGACGACAGCCATCGCTAGATGATGCTCCCCACGATAGTTTGTCAAGCGAGCACAAAGCAACAACAGCAAGGGGCGTAAGCGTTTTCCACCAGATGAAATAATGTAGAGACTCATTTGATTAATGAGACTAACGTCTGAATTGAGGCGGTCAATTAATATCTCATCCGTTTTTGCTAAATCAGCTTGCATGAGAGTTTGAATCTGGTCGAAATTTTGCATAAGCGACTATTTTAGCTGACTTGCAAGAAGATATACCTCTTTAGACCTAGGGCGAGAAGCTTTTGGTTTACGGATAATAACTTTTTTAAATGCAGCTCTAGCATTTTTTACGTAAACATCAAAACCATCGCCTTGGAAGACTTTAACTAAAAAATGACCATTTTTTGCCAAGGTTTTAATAGCCATATCAAGTGCCAATTCAGCCAAATACATCGACTTAGGCTGATCGACAGAAAGTTGTCCACTCATATTGGGCGCCATGTCAGAGAGAACTACATCCATCTTTTCACCTTTT
>CAWVVS010000012.1:0-19095 GCA_963933655.1 uncultured Candidatus Thioglobus sp.
GGTGGCCGTACAGTAGGTGCGGGTGTGGTCTCGAAGATTACGCAGTAATTAGTTATAACGAGCCAGCCTTAGCTTATGTTAAGGCTGGTTTTTAAAATTTTAGGCAAGTGGCTCAATTGGTAGAGTGGCGGTCTCCAAAACCGTTGGTTGGGGGTTCGAGTCCCTCCTTGCCTGCCAAATTTAAAGGATAGAAGTGGTTAAGAACACAGACAATCAAAAACAAAGCTTAGGTCAATTGAATGCCGTTTTGGCAATTGCTATACTAATAGCATCAATTGCGTTATTTTATTTAGAGCCTTTGACGCAAGTTACACTTTACAAAGTGCTTATTTTGCTTGTTGGTGTTGTTGTGGCTGCATTTGTATTTACACAGTCTTTACAAGGTGAAAAATTTATTCACTTTGCTAAAGAGACAAGAATTGAATTACGAAAGGTTGTTTGGCCAACTCGTGAAGAAACGATCAAGACAACAGGCATGATTATGATTGCGGTTGTGATTGTATCCATCTTTTTATGGATTGTTGATGCATTTTTCACCTGGGGTGTTAGTTCAATCTCATCGTTAAACATTTTTTAAGCTAAGGAATCTTATGTCTAAGAAGTGGTTTGTAATACATGCAAGAAGTGGCTATGAAGCGAAAGTTAAAAAGTCGATTGAGGATGCTATCGATCTTGCGATTAAGGAAAAGCATTTAGAGGAAGGCCTTATTGGCGAAATAATGATTCCTACTGAGCAGGTGGTAGAGCTTAAGGCTGGCTTGAAGAAGGAAACAGAGCGTAAGTTCTTTCCTGGCTACATGTTGGTTAACATGGAGTTAACCGAGCCAACTTGGTTATTGATAAAAAATACCAATAACGTTATGGGTTTCATTGGTGGCTCATCTGGCAAGCCATCGCCTATCACTCAAAGAGAGGTAGACAGAATTCTTGCACGTGTGCAAGAAGGCGCAGATAAGCCAAAACCGAAAGTAGCATTCCAACCTGGCGAAGAAGTGCTGGTTATTGACGGTCCATTTAATGAATTTAACGGCACTGTTGAAAGTGTTAATTATGAAAAGAGCTTGCTGAAAGTTGAAGTCTTGATTTTTGGACGCACCACTGCAGTTGAGCTGGAGTTTTCTCAAGTCGAGAAAACATAGAATAACCCTAGGGTTATAAACTAACGGGGAGCTTAAGGGCGCTTGCACCCATAGGAGAAAAAAATGGCAAAAAAAATTGAGTCATATATTAAGTTGCAGGTACCTGCGGCTGAAGCGAATCCATCACCCCCGGTTGGTCCAGCATTGGGTCAGCACGGTGTTAATATTATGGAATTCTGTAAAGCGTTTAATGCGAAAACTCAAGACCTTGATAAAGGCATGGCTGTACCGGTTATTATCACCGTCTACAGTGACCGCAGCTTTACGTTTATTACCAAAACACCACCAGCAGCCGTATTGCTTTGTAAAGTAACGGGTATTCCTAAAGGTAGTGGCGAGCCGCACATTAATAAAGTGGGTACGGTAACACGTGCGCAACTTGAAGAAGTGGCAAACATTAAAATGAAAGATTTGAATGCTAATGACATCGATGCAGCTGTAAAAATTATTGCTGGCACTGCACGTTCGATGGGCCTAGTGGTGGAGGGTTAATATCATGGCTAATTTAACTAAAAAACAAAAAGATAATCAAGCAAAAGTTCAAGTCGGTGTGCGTTATACAATGGTTGATGCGCTTAACTTGGTAAAAGAGTGCGCTTCAGCAAAGTTTGACGAGTCTGTAGACGTAAGCATCAACCTTGGTATTGACTCTAAAAAGTCAGACCAAAACGTTCGTGGCGCAGTAACCCTGCCAAACGGCACTGGAAAAACGGTTCGCGTTGCGGTATTCACTCAAGGTGAAAATGCACAAAAAGCAACTGACGCAGGTGCTGATATTGTTGGCATGGAAGACTTGATGAAGTCGATGCAAGACGGCGATTTAAACTATGATGTTGTTATTGCATCACCAGATGCGATGGGTGTTGTAGGTCGACTAGGACAAGTATTGGGTCCACGTGGTCTAATGCCTAACCCTAAAGTGGGCACAGTCACACAGGATGTTGCTACTGCTGTTAATAACGCAAAAGCCGGCCAAGTTCGCTACCGTGCTGACAAAGCAGGTATTGTTCACGGTTGTGTTGGTAAGGCTTCCTTCGATCCAAAATCTTTAGAGGAAAATATTTCGGCCTTATTGGATGCGCTTAAAAAATCTAAACCAAGTTCAGCAAAAGGTGTTTATTTTCAAAAGATGAGTGTCTCTTCAACAATGGGTCCAGGCCTGTCGGTTGATTTATCAAGCGTCGATATTTAATGTTTTATCAGTGATTGGCTAAGGCTAATCACGACAAGAATTCTTTGGGCGACAGGGCAACTTGTTTAGCCTCAAAGACCATAGGTGCGACGAATTTCTCGGAATTTGTTGCTTAATAAATTGATCCTTCAATTTGCCTATGTAGAGGGTATGCGAATACCTTGTGGCGAAAGTTATTTTATATAGCTTTCTTTTTATAATTGTTCAGGAGAGATTATGGCTCTAAATCTTGAAGCAAAAAAAGCAGTTGTCGAACAGGTTAACGCAGTAGCATCTACTGCCATTTCTGTTGGCGCAGCCGAGTATCGCGGATTGAATGTTGAACAAATGACTGACTTGCGTGCTTCTGCGATAGATGCGAATGTATCTTTGCGTGTTGTAAAAAACACACTTGCAAAAAGAGCGCTAGCGGAAACTGATTGTGAGTGTATCACACCGGTATTAAGCGGTCCTGTTATCTTAGGTTTTTCGCAAGAAGATCCTGGTGCAGTAGCCCGTGTTTTCCGTGCATTCATGAAAGATAATGAAGCGTTAGTTGTTAAAGGTTTGGGAGTTTCAGGCGAATTTGTTGATGCAGATCAGCTGAAACGTATCGCAGACCTACCAACGAAAGATCAAGCAATTAGTATGGTTATGTCGTTAATGCTTGCACCAACTGAGAAGTTAGTAAGAACTTTGAATGAAGTTCCTACAAAGCTAACTCGTGTTGTCGCAGCTGTTCGTGACCAAAAACAATAATTAATAATATAAAGAGGAGTAAATATCATGGCATTATCAAATGACGATATTTTAAATGCAATAGCAGACATGTCTGTAATGGATGTTGTTGAACTTGTTTCAGCAATGGAAGAAAAATTTGGTGTTTCAGCAGCAGCAGTTGCAGCAGCACCAGCAGCAGCAGCAGATGCTGGTGCAGCAGTTGAAGAGCAAACTGAATTTACTGTCGTTCTAACGAGCTTCGGTGAGAAGAAAGTTGCCGTAATTAAAGCTGTTCGTACTATCACTGGTTTAGGTCTTAAAGAAGCGAAAGATTTAGTTGAAAGTGCACCAGCACCAATTAAAGAAGGCGCAGAAAAAGGTGAAGCAGAAGAGTTAAAAAAGCAGCTTGAAGAAGCTGGCGCTAGCGTAGAACTTAAGTAATTGGTTCAGCGTTAGTTACCAAAATCCCCACTAGGGGATTTTGGTGTTTTTATTCAGAAGCAATTCTGAATCACAATTTATCGATTAATACGGGGAATCCATGACTTATTCGTTCACTGAAAAAAAGCGCATTAGAAATAATTTTGGCACTAGAAAATCAGTTCTGAAAGAGCCAGATTTATTATCTATTCAGATTAACTCATTTAATGCTTTTATTCAGGCAGGGGCAACTGAAAAGAAAGATGTTGGTCTGCAAGCAGTTTTTCAATCGGTATTTCCTATTACAGCACTGAATGGCTATGCTGAAATTGATTATGTAGATTACCAGCTTCAAGAGCCTAAGTACAGCGTCAAAGAATGCAAACTTCGTGGTGTTACTTATGCAGCTACTATGCGTGTCAATCTTAACCTTGCACTATTTGATAAAAATGGTTCAACGTTAAAGAAAAAACGCCGTGTTAAACAAGTGATTGAAGAAGATGTCTATTTAGGTCAACTGCCTTTAATGACTGACACGGGCACTTTTGTTATTAATGGAACAGAGCGTGTTGTTGTTTCTCAGCTTCACCGATCTCCAGGTGTTATTTTCGAGCACGACAAAGGCAAAACACATTCCTCGGGCAAGATATTATTCTCTTCTCGAATCATCCCTTACCGTGGCTCATGGCTAGATTTTGAATTTGACCACCACGAACATTTATACGTTCGAATCGACCGTCGTAGAAAACTTCCGGTAACAACATTGCTACGTGCAATGGGTCTAAATTCAGAAAATATACTGGATACTTTCTTTGATCATGTGCCGGTTAAAATGAAAGCTAAATCTTGTGATTTGGTAATTGATCCTTCACGTTTACGTGGCGTTATTGCGGAATTTGACATTAAAGCAGGTAAAGACGTTATTGTTGAAAAAGGTCGCCGTATTACTGCAAAACATACAAAATTACTAGAAAAATCAGCTGTTAAAGTAATCAACGCACCGCTTGACTACCTTCTGGGAAAAATTCTAGCTATCGATATTATCGATACGGGTACAGGTGAAATCCTTCTTCCTGCAAACACACTATTAAGTGAAGACTCTTTAGCAGTGTTGACCGAAACAAAAATTAAAAAAATAGACATTCTCTATATCAATGATGCTGAGAATGACACCTACATATCGGACACTTTACGCCTTGATGACCTGCAAACAGAAATCGAAGCTCGTATGTCGATTTACCATGTGATGCGTCCTGGTGAGCCAGCAACAGAGGATGCGGTTAACACACTTTTCTCAAACTTATTCTTTAGCAATGATCGTTACGATCTATCGCGGGTTGGTCGTATGAAGCTTAATCGCCGTTTAGGTGTTAAGTCCGAGACTGGTGTACACGTCTTGACGCACGATGATATTATCAATGTTATCAAGCAGTTGATTGACATTAAAAATGGCCATGATGTTGTTGACGATGTTGATACGCTTGCAAATAGACGTGTTAGAGCGATTGGTGAGATGATTGAAAACCAATTTAGAATTGGCCTTGTACGTGTTGAAAAAGCAGTTAAAGAGGGTTTAAACCTAGCTGAAACAGACGAATTAACACCACAAGATTTAATTAACTCTAAGCCAGTTTCTGCTGCCGTTAGAGAGTTCTTTGGTTCATCCCAGTTATCTCAGTTTATGGATCAAGTTAATCCATTGTCGGGCGTCACTCATAAGCGACGTATTTCTGCATTAGGTCCAGGTGGTTTGACACGTGAACGCGCTGGTTTTGAAGTGCGCGACGTTCATCCTTCACACTATGGTCGATTATGTCCAATTGAGACTCCAGAGGGTCCAAATATTGGTTTGATAAACACGCTTGCGGTATACGCAAAAACTAATGAATACGGCTTTCTTGAAACCCCTTATCAAGTAGTTAAAAGCGGCTTAGTAACGAGTGAAATTATTTACGTATCAGCGATTGATGAGATCAGCCATACGATTGCACAGGCAAATACTGCAGTTGATGCTAAAGGTCGTCTAGTAGATGAATTGGTTGCGGCTCGGCACAAAAACGAATTTGTCTTGGTTGAAAAAGATGAGATCACATTGATTGACATCGACTCCAAGCAAATTGCATCGGTTGCTGCATCACTTATTCCTTTCTTAGAACATGATGATGCTAACCGTGCCTTAATGGGTTCAAACATGCAGCGTCAAGCGGTACCTGTACTTCGTGCTGAAAAGCCATTAGTTGGAACTGGTATTGAACGTGTTGTTGCAACGGACTCTAGAGTTTGTGTAACTGCGGAGCATGGTGGCGTAGTTGAGGCAGTTGATGCATCAAGAATCGTTATTCGTGTTGATGCAAAGCAAGCAAAAGCTGGTGAGTTGGGTGTTGATATATACAACCTAACGAAATATTCTCGTTCTAACCAAAATACATGCATAAACCAAAAACCGTTGGTAAAGCCTGGCGATAAAATAAATGCAGGTGATGTCTTAGCGGATGGTCCATCTACTGATTTAGGTGAATTAGCCCTTGGTCAAAACATGATGATTGCTTTCATGCCATGGAATGGTTACAACTTTGAGGACTCTATCCTAATTTCTGAGCGAGTTGTTCAAGAGGACCGTTACACTTCGATTCATATTGAAGAATTAACGGCTTATGCTCGTGATACAAAATTGGGCTCAGAGGAGATTACTGCAGATATTCCAAATGTTAGTGAATCTGCCCTGTCCAAACTTGATGAAGTGGGCATTGTTTATGTTGGTGCTCGTGTTAAAGGTGGCGACATTTTGGTTGGCAAGGTGACACCTAAGAGTGAAACAGTGCTTTCTCCTGAAGAGAAATTACTACGAGCTATTTTTGGTGAAAAAGCCAACAACGTTAAGGATACTTCACTACGTGTCGGCGCTTCTAAATCAGGCGTGGTTATTGATGTGCAAGTCTTTACCCGTGATCGTGTTGAAAAAGACGCTCGCGCCGTTGAAATAGACGAAGATCGTTTAGAAAAGATTAAAAAAGACATTGATGATGAGTTTGGTATTATTGACGGTGACATTTTCCGTCGCGTTCGTTCAAAACTTTCTGGCAATATTGTCACAAAGGGTGCGGGAAATATCAAATTAGGTGATAAGTTATCAGCCAGGTCGCTTAAAACGCTTGATAATGCAGAAGTTGCAAAACTGAAAGTTGAAGATGCTGATGTCAATAAAGAAGTAGCAACATTGGTTAAACAAGCGAAAGCAAAACAAGAAGAGTTTGATGAGTACTTAAGAGTTGAGCACGCCAAAATACAAGAAGGTGCAGAATTACCACCAGGTGTATTGAAGATGGTTAAGGTATATGTTGCAACACGCAAAACACTTCAGGTTGGCGATAAGATGGCTGGTCGTCATGGTAATAAAGGCGTTATTTCACGCGTATCACCAGTCGAGGACATGCCTCACCTAGAGGACGGAACACCGGTTGACGTGGTACTAAACCCCCTAGGCGTACCATCGCGTATGAACGTGGGACAAGTTCTTGAGGTGCATCTGGGTTGGGCTGCTAAAGGTCTTGGTCACAAGATTGGCGCCATGCTTGATAAACATCAAAAAGATACCGTTAAGGAAGTGCGTGGGCTGCTTGATAAAATTTATAACAGCTATGGTAAAACCGAAGATCTTAAAGCTTTTTCAGACGATGAAATTCTAGAATTAGCGCACAATCTTCGTACAGGTGTGCCGATGGCAACACCTGTTTTTGACGGAATTAAAGAGGAAGACATTAAGTCTCTATTAACGATGGCTGGTCTTCCTGAATCTGGTCAAATTCAGTTGTATGATGGTCGCACAGGCGATCCTTTTGATCGCCATGTAACGGTTGGTTATATGCATATGCTGAAACTTAACCACTTAGTAGACGACAAAATGCACGCTCGCTCTACAGGTCCTTATTCACTGGTAACGCAACAACCGCTCAGTGGTAAAGCTCAGTTTGGTGGTCAAAGGTTTGGTGAGATGGAAGTTTGGGCTCTTGAAGCTTATGGCGCGGCTTACACGCTTCGTGAAATGTTAACAGTGAAGTCGGATGATGTAGCTGGTCGAGCAAAAATGTATAAAAATATTGTTGATGGTGAAAATCGTACCGAGTCGGTGATGCCGGAATCGTTTAACGTTCTGGTGAAAGAAATCCGTTCGTTGGGTATTGATATTGAACTTGAGCAAAATTAAATTAGGAGAATCACTTGAAAGATTTATTACAAATTTTAAAACAGCAAAATAAAGAACAAGATTTTGATGCGATTAGAGTTGGTCTAGCTTCTCCAGAGAAAATTCGCTCATGGTCTTATGGAGAGGTAAAAAAACCAGAAACGATTAACTACCGTACCTTCAAACCTGAAAGGGAAGGTCTATTCTGTGCCAAAGTTTTTGGTCCTATGAAAGACTTTGAATGTCTATGTGGTAAATACAAGCGAATGAAATTCCGCAACGTTGTATGTGAAAAGTGTGGCGTTGAAGTGACTTTTTCAAAAGTTCGTCGTGAGCGTATGGGTCATATCGAATTGGCAGCGCCTGTTGCCCACATTTGGTACCTTAAATCTCTGCCTTCACGTTTAGGATTATTGTTAGATATGACGCTTAAAGACATTGAGCGCGTACTCTACTTTGAAGCCTTCTTAGTAACAGATGCTGGCAATACACCTTTAGTTAAAAAACAACTTCTAACTGAAGAGATGTACTACGATGCTTTGGACGAATACGGTGATGAT
Source organism: uncultured Candidatus Thioglobus sp. (assembly GCA_963933655.1). GTDB lineage: Bacteria > Pseudomonadota > Gammaproteobacteria > PS1 > Pseudothioglobaceae > Pseudothioglobus. Next base: position 8,194 of record CAWVVS010000012.1, read on the forward strand.
GATTTTATTGCTAAGATGGGTGCTGAAGCAATTTATGATGTTCTTGCGGAAATGCAGCTTGAAAAAGAAGCAGCCAACCTTCGTGAAGATGCGCTAAGCACTAAGTCCCAAACAAAGCTCAAGAAGATTAACAAGCGCCTTAAATTGGTTGATTCACTAATTCAGTCTGGCAACAAACCAGAGTGGATGGTGCTTAAAGTTTTACCGGTTCTTCCGCCTGATTTACGCCCATTAGTACCACTTGATGGCGGACGTTTTGCGACATCTGATCTGAACGACTTATACCGTCGTGTGATTAATCGTAATAACCGTTTGGCTCGCCTATTAGAGCTGGATGCACCAGAAATTATTGTACGTAACGAAAAGCGTATGTTGCAAGAAGCGGTGGATTCATTGATCGATAACGGCCGTCGTGGTCGTGCGGTGATGGGCAATAACCGCCGTCCTTTAAAGTCAATTGCAGACATGATTAAAGGTAAGCAGGGTCGTTTTCGTCAGAACCTACTGGGTAAGCGAGTGGACTATTCTGGTCGCTCGGTTATTGTTTGTGGACCTTATCTTAAGCTACACCAATGTGGTCTTCCGAAAAAGATGGCGTTGGAATTATTCAAACCGTTTATTTACAATCGCTTGATAGCAGGTGGCTTAGCGTCAACAATTAAAGCGGCGAAAAAAATGGTAGAAAGTGAGACTCCCGAAGTTTGGGATATCTTAGAGAAAGTGGTGCATCAACATCCAGTACTTCTGAACCGTGCACCAACGCTTCACCGTTTAGGTATTCAGGCGTTTGAGCCGTTATTGATTGAAGGCAAAGCGATTCAATTGCATCCGCTCGTTTGTACTGCATTTAATGCCGACTTCGATGGTGACCAAATGGCAGTACACGTGCCTCTATCTGAAGAAGCACAGCTTGAAGCAAGAACATTAATGCTTGCATCTAACAACATCCTTCACCTGGCAAGTGGCGATCCCATTATTATTCCGTCACAAGACGTTATTTTGGGTCTTTACTACATGACACGTGAGATGGTTAATCAGCAAGGCGAGGGTATGATTTTTGCCAATGCTGGCGAAGCATTGAACGCCTACCAACAAGAAGCAGTGTCACTACATGCTAAGATTAAACTTCGTGTGCAAGATTATGAGAAGACTGACAATGGCTTTGAGCCAAGTTCAAAGCGCATCGTAGACACCACAGTTGGCCGTGCAATCTTCTCTAGGATTATGCCAGTTGGTCTAAAGTTTGATTTAATCAATGAAGCATTAACCAAGAAAGTGGTTTCAAGTTTGATCCATGTTTGCTACAGAACTCAAGAATTAAAAGATACCGTAATTTTTGCCGATCAAATGATGTACATGGGCTTTGAATATTCGACTAAATCTGGTATATCATTCTGTTCGAATGATATGATTATTCCTGGCGAAAAAGCCGAAATGATTGACGCTGCAAACACACAAATTAAAGATGTACAACACCAGTTTGCATCCGGTATTGTGACTAACGGTGAGCGCTATAACAAAGTGATTGATATTTGGTCGCGCACTTCTGAAGAGGTGGCAAAAGCGATGATGGACAAAGTCGGCTTCGAAGAAATTACGGACGCTGATGGTAAAACTGAGAAAAGACCATCGTTTAACTCAATTTACATGATGGCCGATTCGGGTGCGAGGGGTTCTCCAGCACAAATCAGACAGCTGGCTGGTATGCGTGGTCTAATGGCTAAGCCAGATGGCTCTATTATTGAGACGCCTATTACTTCAAACTTCCGTGAAGGTCTGAATAATATGCAGTACTTTATTTCGACCCACGGTGCTCGTAAAGGTTTAGCAGATACAGCACTTAAAACAGCCAACTCGGGTTACTTGACACGTCGTTTGGTTGATGTAGGTCAAGATCTTGTGATCACTCTAGAGAATTGTGGCACTGAGAATGGCCTAATAATGAAACCTGTGATTGATGGTGGTAACGTTGCTCAAACTTTGGGCACAGCAGTACTTGGGCGTATTATTGCCGAAGATGTTGCTTATCCAAATACAACCGATTTATTCTTAGCAAAAGATCATTTGATTAGTTTGCGTGATTCTGACAAGATTAATGAATTGGGTATTGAGTCAATCAAAGTTCGCTCAGCCATAACTTGTGAAGCAAGTTACGGTGTATGCTCTTCATGCTATGGTAATGATATGGCGCGTGGACATAAGATTGGTGTGGGTGAGGCAATTGGCGTTATCGCTGCCCAATCTATTGGTGAGCCGGGTACACAGTTAACGATGCGTACTTTCCATATTGGTGGTGCAGCAAGTTCATCAACAGCAGTGAACAGTATTAATATTAATACCGATGGTATTGTGTATTTTGAAAATATGAAGTCTATTCAAAATACAAAAGGCGATTTAGTGGTGATTTCACGTTCTGCAGAAGCTTCAATTCGTAATGAATTAGGCCAAGAAAAGGAACGTTATAAGTTACCATATGGTGCCCTAGTTCACTTTAAAGATGGTGGAAAGGTTAAAGCAAAAAATAAAATTGCGGACTGGGACCCACATACTCACCCAATTATTGCAGAATATACGGGCAATGTTGTTTTCGTTGACTTTTCTGAAGGTGTCACTGTTACTAAGAGTTCAGATCCTATAACGGGTCTAAACTTCTTTGAAATGATTGAAGAAGGCGAAAGATCTGCGGCAGCGAAAGACATGAAGCCAATGATTAAATTGGTCAATGAAAAAGATAATGAACTCATCTTATCAACGCACTACCTACCATCTGGCGTTAAGCTAAATTTGGTTGATGGTCAAAAAATTGCTGCGGGTGAAATTCTTGCAAAGATTCCGAAAGCGGTTTCTAAAACAAGTGATATTACTGGTGGTTTACCGCGTGTTGCTGATTTGTTTGAAGCGCGTAAAGCGAAAGACCATGCTATTTTGGCTGAAACAGCAGGTGTGATTAGCTTTGGTAACCCTACGAAGTCAAAAATACGTCTAATAATTACCAATGAAGAGGGTGAGGCGACAGAAATGATGATTCATCAATGGCGTCAAACCAACGTATTTGACGGAGAAACCGTTGAAAAAGGTGATGTGATTTCTGATGGCCCATCAAACCCTCATGACATTCTTCGTTTACTAGGTGTTGAACCTTTGGCTGATTATGTTGTTAAAGAGGTGCAGGCGGTTTATCGCTTACAAGGCGTGAAGATTTCTGATAAACACATCGAAGTTATAGTGAAGCAAATGCTGAGAAAAGTTGAAATTCTTGATCAAGGTGATTCGACCTATGTAAATGGTGAGACAGCTGAATATGCTCATGTTATTGAGAAGAACAAGGAATTGATAGCGAAGGGTAAGGTTGAAATTAAATACCAAAGATTGTTAATGGGTATTACTAAAGCCTCATTATCAACTGAATCGTTTATTTCTGCTGCGTCTTTCCAGGAGACAACTCGAGTACTAACAGAGGCTTCGATTACGGGCCGTATGGATGGACTGAGAGGTTTAAAGGAAAACGTTATTGTTGGTCGTTTGATCCCTGCGGGAACAGGCTTTACTTACCACCAAGAGAAGAAGCGTCGTAAGGCAGAAGAGACCATGCTCGCTAATGATGCTGAAGAGGCGTTAGCTGCTCAACTTAGAGAAGTAGAGGCTGAGCAAAGCGAAGATTCTTAAGTCTTAAGAATCATCTAAAAACCCCACTGAGCAGTATGCTTAGAGGGGTTTTTTATTGGTTGCTCATAAATGTATCCACTCAAAAATTGTTGCTCATTCACTAAAGCAAACCACAGTTATTCTGGGTAAGTTAAAATGCTTCTATGGAAAAATCACACTTTAACGAACTTGTTGCGCAAGGCTATAACCACATACCAGTTTCACGCGAATTACTTGTTGATACGGACACGGCCTTAGCTTTATATTTAAAGCTTGCAAACACACCCTATAGCTATTTTTTAGAGTCTGTACAAGGCGGTGAAAAATGGAGTCGTTATTCTTTTATTGGGTTGATGGCAGAAACTGTCATCAAGGTGTTTGATTATCAAGTAACTGTAGAAGAAAATGGTAAGATTGTGCAGAAGCACCAAGTGGAAGACCCTCTAGCTTGGATTGAAGAATACCAAGCGCAATTCAAAGTGCCAAAATTAGAGCATTTACCTGTATTTAACGGTGGCTTAGTCGGTTATTTCGGTTATGAAATTATTCGCTATATTGAGCCAAAACTCGCAAATATAAATAAGCCTGATGAGCTGGGTGTGGCTGATATCCTGTTGATGCTTTCGAATGACTTATTGGTTGTGGATAATTTGTCAAGCAAGGCCTTTATTATCACTCATGTCAACCCCTCTGAAAGAAGCCTTGGGGACGCTATTGCTAAATTAGACGAAATTGAAAAGCGAATTAAAGAGCCACTTGTAGAGCAGCCAAGCGAGGCTGTAGATATTAAGGCAGAAGACTTTGTTTCCAGTTTTGGCAAGGACAATTTTATGCGTTCTGTCGAAGATATTCAAAAATATATTATTGCTGGGGATGTTATGCAAGTCGTCCCTTCGCAGCGCCTTAGCTGTGATTTTAGAGCGAAACCGATCGATTTATATAGGCAGCTAAGAGTCCTAAATCCATCGCCCTATATGTATTTTTTGAATTTGGACGATTTCAGTATTGTGGGCTCGTCGCCAGAAATTTTGACGCGCGTGGATAATAATAATATTGCTACGGTTAGGCCGATAGCAGGCACTCGTTCTCGAGGTAAGACAAGTGAAGAAGATTTGGCACTTGAGGTTGACTTACTGTCCGACCATAAGGAAATTGCCGAGCATTTAATGTTGATTGACTTGGGAAGAAATGACTTGGGTAGAATTGCCAAAACTGGTACGGTAACTCTGACAGATAAAATGTTTATTGAACGTTATTCCCATGTGATGCATATTGTCTCCAATGTTGAATGTGAGTTGCAAGACGACATGAGCCCTATTGATGTATTGAGGGCAACCTTCCCTGCTGGCACTTTAAGTGGTGCGCCAAAAGTTCGAGCGATGGAAATTATTAACGATATTGAGCCATTAAAGCGCAATATTTATTCGGGTGCTATTGGTAATCTTTCGTGGCATGGCGGCATGGATTTAGCGATTGCAATCCGAACAGCTGTGATTAAGGACAACACACTTTATGTTCAAGCTGGTGCTGGCATTGTTTATGACTCAGTGCCTGAATCTGAATGGCAAGAAACAATGGATAAGGCGCAAGCTCTCATTAGGGCTGCTGAAAAAATCTAGGCGCTCTTTCCATTCAGATTTAATCAAAATAATTTTTTTTTTGCTAAAAAGCGATGAGGTAGAGTGCCCTTTGTTTGTAAAATAAGGACTCTTAAATAATAAAAAAAATAATACTTTAAATGCAAGACTCAGCTTTTGTTCATCTTCAATGTCAGAGCGAATATTCTGTTAAGAATAGCCTGATTCGTGTGCCAAAATTAATTGAAGGCATAAAAAAGGCTGGTATGAATGCCGTTGCGTTAACTGATGATATTAGTCTTTTTTCTGCGGTTAAGTTTTATCAAAAAGCCCTTTCTGAAGGCGTTAAACCGATATTTGGCGCAAAAATGACCCTTGGCTCGACCGAGTTTCGCTATGACGTCTTACTTCTTTGTCAAAACCATCAGGGCTTCCTTAATCTGTCTGAGCTTATTTCAAAAGCCTACCTCAATAAACAGGGCATCGAGGGTCCTAGTATTACTGAGGAGCAACTTGAAGAATACCACACCGGATTGTTATTGATTGCAAACCCTGTGAGTTCAGATGTTGCTCAATTATTGCTCACTAACCAGCCAGATCTTGCTAAAGAAAAAGCGTGCAAATGGCAAAAACTATTTGCCAATCGTTATTATTTTGCCGTACAAAGAACACTTAGAGCGATTGATGAGCAGCACCTTCACCTTGCTATTGAAATGGGGATCGAATTAGGTATACCTGTTGTTGCTACGAACGATGTTCAATTTTTATTACAAAGTGATTATGAGGCACACGAAGCGAGAATCTGTATTTCACAAGGTGGATTGTTAGATGATGCTCGACGAGTTAAGCATTTTAACAAAGCTCAGTATTTAAAAAGCTCTGATGAAATGTCCAGCTTATTTTCAGATTTTCCGCAGTTATTGGTTAATACTGTTGAAGTTGCCAAGCGTTGCAATTTACATTTTGAACTATTCCAGAAGAACTATTTACCTATCTTTCCGACACCCGAAGGCACGTCAATTGCCGAGTTTTTTGAACAAGAGTCTAGACAAGGCCTTAGCGAGAGACTCAAGAGTAAAAAATGTGATGAAAAAATATATAGCGAACGTCTGCAGTTCGAGCTTTCAGTTATCCTGGAAATGGATTTCCCTGGTTATTTTTTGATTGTTTCTGACTTTATTCGTTGGGCAAAAGAACATGGTATTCCTGTTGGACCAGGTAGGGGGTCAGGTGCTGGATCTTTAGTGGCTTGGGCACTGTCAATTACCAATGTCGATCCGATTGAGCATGAACTTCTTTTTGAGCGTTTTCTAAATCCTGAGCGGATCTCAATGCCTGATTTTGATATTGACTTCTGTACCGACCGACGAGACGAGGTAATTGAGTATGTTGCCCGTAAGTACGGTCAAGAAAAAGTGTCACAAATTATCACTTACGGCACGATGGCGGCCAAAGGTGTGGTTCGTGATGTGGGTAGAGTATTGGGACACCCTTATGGTTTTAGTGATACTATTTCTAAGCTTATTCCAAACGAACTTAAGATGACCCTGGATAAGGCATTGAAAGACTCACCAGATCTTAAATCTCGTTACATTTCAGAGGAAAGTGTCACCACCTTGATTGATCTTTCTCAAGACCTTGAAGGCTTAGTGAGAAATGTTGGAACCCATGCTGGCGGTGTTGTTATTGCGCCGAGTAAAATCAGCGATTTTTGTCCAATTTACAAAGGTCCTGGCGAGGGTGATGTGGTGGTTTCACAATTTGATAAAGACGACGTGGAGGCGGTTGGTTTAGTGAAGTTTGACTTTCTTGGTTTGTCAAATTTAACCGTTATTGATAAAGCTGTTAAGTTGATTTTTAATAAAGGCTTGACTGATGAGTTAATTAACATTGATTCTCTTTCTTTAGATGATCCGGCGGTTTATGAGTTGTTACAACGATGTGACACAACCGGTATTTTTCAATTGGAATCAGATGGCATGCGTGGCTATCTAAAAAAATTACAAGCTGATAATTTTGAGGATATCGTTGCTATGTTAGCCCTTTATCGCCCCGGCCCATTAGATGCTGGAATGGTAGATGACTACATCAATGTAAAGCATGGTGCTCAAGTAAAGTATCCGCATCCAATGCTGGAAGAAATATTAAAACCGACCAATGGGGTATTCCTATACCAAGAACAAGTAATGAAATCAGCACAAGTGATGGCTGGCTATTCTTTGGGCGGGGCCGACTTATTGCGTCGAGCAATGGGTAAGAAAAAAGTCGAAGAAATGGCGCAACAGCGACAGGTTTTTGTTTCTGGTGCTGCTGAAAAAGATATTAAAGAAGAAAAAGCAAATGAGATATTTGACCTGATTGATAAGTTTTCAGGTTATGGTTTTAACAAATCTCATTCCGTTGCTTACGCTTATATTTCATACCAAACAGCTTGGTTAAAGTCGCACTATCCAGCACCTTTTATGGCATCTGTTCTCTCGGGTGTTATGGATGACACAGATCGTATTGCCTTCACTGTCAGCGAGGTCAAGAAGATTGATCTTATCATTAAAGAACCTAATATTAACCAATCTGAATACCAATTTAGTATTTTGGATAACAACACAATTACGTATGGTTTGGGCGCCATCAAAGGTGTGGGTGAAGCCTTGGTGCAGGCCATCGTTGCCGAGCGAATTGAAAATGGCGATTATCAGGATATTTATGATTTTTGTCTACGAATTGAGAAGAAGTTTTTAAATCGTCGTGCCATCGAGGCTTTGATTTACTGTGGCGCTTTTGACTCTCTCAATATTGATCGAGCAACACTTATTGCCACTTACCCAAGCGCTACCAAACAAGCTGAACAGCGACAAAATGACCATTTGAATGGACAAACTGGGCTTTTTGCAGCGGTTGAAAGCCATATTGATTATGAGAAAAAATACGTTTCAGCTGATTGTCTGACTTTTAAGAAAATGCTGATGTTTGAAAAAAACGTGATGGGTTATTATCTGCACCGCCACCCCACGGATGCGTTTAAATCCGATTTACAGTCAATCGTCTGTACTTTGCCAAAAAACGTTATTTTTCGCAACAATCGTGAAGTAAGAATTTTGGCATTGATTTCTGAAATTCGTTACCGAAATACTCAAAAGGGTCAAATGGCCAGTGTTATTGTTGAGGACGGTGTTAAGCAATTGAATGCGGTATTGTTTACCAAGTCGTTAGGCGAGAACTCAGACCAGTTACTCGTCGATGAAGTGGTAGTTATTACCGGGAAGGTTAATAAAGATTTTAGAGATCAGTGGCAAGTGGTGGTCGATAAAATCGAAGGCGTGGATCAAGTACAAATGAAATACGCAAAATATTTGCATATTGGTTTGAATGTTCATCAACGAAGTAAATATAACAAGATTTCTCAGTTGTTAAGAAATCATAAGGGAAAGTGCCCAGTCATTGTTGAGTATAAAGCTGAATCAGCCTATGGTCGATTACCACTGAAACCAGAGTATTCAGTTACACCTACTGCTCAGTTATTGGAATCTTTGGAAGAGCTGATAGGTCAAGGTGGATGTAAAATTCAGTTCTGAAGGCTCTTCTAATAATTAATTCTCATCGCATTGTCGATGATAAAAATAGCGCTGATCTTTTCTAAATTCATTAATTGTTATTTCATTATTGAGGGTGAAGCTTAATTGACCCGAGCAGCTTGTGTCAAACACAATGGCGCCATTATCTCTATAACGCTTCACTATAACTTCTGCTGGGTGTTTGTATGGATTTTTATAGCCTGATGAGCTAATGGCAATAACAGGTGAAACTGATCGAATAAAGGCTTTAGTGGATGATGTCTTGCTGCCGTGATGGGGGATAAGCATCACATCTGCAGCAAGGTTAACACCACTATTTTGTAGCAAGGCTTTTTCTGCTTTTTTCTCAATATCGCCTGTCAGTAATATACTACCATTTTTACTTGATATTTTTAAAACGCACGAAGCATTATTGCCCTTAAAGTTAGAGTTATTTTCGGGGCTTAAAATATCGAACTGAACACCATCCCAGTTCCAAGATTGCCCTGAATGGCAGAGTTCAGAAGGTTCGGGTATTTTATTAGGCACAGAGCTGAGTATTCTGCCAACAGTAAAATTATTCAGAATGGCCTGTAGACCACCAATATGATCATTGTCACCATGACTGATAATAATCGTATCGATGCTATTAACTTGGTTCGCAATAAGAAAAGGGATAAGGGCGGCGTCACCCATATTAAAACCCGAGGGTGAATGGGAGCCAGTGTCATATACCAATGTGTGGTTTTCGGTACGTATGATGACCGCTAAACCTTGACCAACATCGAGCACGTCGACAAAAACTGCTTTAGAGGCGATATTGATATTGGAGGTGAATATTGGTATAGTAATGAGCAACAGAGCCGCTCTTCGGAGTTTTAAGCCTCTAGGAAGTATTAACAAACAAGCGCCAATTATCAAGATAATCAAGTCAAGTGCACTTGCTGGCATAAAATGCAGTCGATTAAACGATAAGTCACTAATTTGTTGTAGAAAAATAGCGAGTAAAGAAAGTGATTTATCAGCTATATCAAAACAAAGTTGAGCAAGCATACTAATTTCAGTAAGACTAAATAGCGCCCCAAGCAAAGAAATCGGTGTAACAATAAAGCTGAAAACTGGAATAGCAACAAGATTTGCCAATCCGGATAGTGAGGAGCTTGATTGAAAAAACCATAGGGTAATGGGCAGCATCGCTACACAAATCACTATTTGCAAATAAATCAGTTTTAAAAAAGATGACTTATTGTTAAACAGGGACACGCCATATAAAATAACGCCAACGGCATAAAAAGAAAGCCAAAAACCGACATCGTATACAGAAAAAGGATTGAACAGCAATACAAGCAGCATGGCAAGACCGTAAAGCGACCAAGTGCTATATTGAACTCGTAAAATAATACTTAAGAAAGCAACGCTCGCCATAATAAAAGCACGCTGTGTAGGAATAGAAAGTCCAGCGATTAGTGCATAACTAAATGCCCCAATAATACCAAAAAATCCACCCACAACCTGTGCAGGGATAAGAATGACCAAACGTCTAGAAAGACGCCACAGGTAAGCAGAAATAAAAAACAATAGGGTAGAAATCAAGCCAATGTGAAGTCCAGAAATAACACTAAGGTGAGTTGTGTTAGTTGACTGGAAAAGCAACCAGTGGTCTTTGTTAATGAGAGACCTATCGCCAAGAACAAGGGCGTTAATAACACCGGCAAAAGGCAAGTCTTTGAAATAAGGGGAAAGTGATGATCTAATGGAGTACCTAACTTGGTGAATGAGCGCAGTATTGGAGGAAGACAAGACTTTATTAGATTCACTTTCTCGAACATAACCCGTAGCATTGATTTTATGAGCAAAAAGCCATTTTTCATAGTCAAAGCCCCCTTGATTTCTAAGACCATTGTTATGTTTTAATTTAATAGTTAACTTCCACTCATCACCAACGATAAGTTTTGATCTATCATCACCGTACCAAGAGAGTCGAACTTTAGCGTTAAACGGTTCGACAACCTTAAAGAGAAAATTTGATTTTTGTGGGTTTGAAGCGGGTAGTGAAACAATAAAACCACGAGTCTCAATTGGCTGATTGACAAATTGTTCCTCAAGACTTTGATTCATTAAATTGTGCG
>CAWVVS010000013.1:0-18889 GCA_963933655.1 uncultured Candidatus Thioglobus sp.
ATGATCCGATCCAACTGAAAATTCACCGTTGATATAATGTTTAAAGTGTTGCATGTTTTCCCTCAATAATTGCCTAATCAAATTCAGGCATAACCTTTTCAATAAAGAGCTTCAATGAGCGTTTTTTCTTATCAAAGCTCATTGAGCTATCAATCCAATAACTGTACTCATCATAACCAAGTTCTTCGCAATCTTTTACTCGACGCACAACTTCTTCTGGTGTTCCAATAATACTATTTTTGCGCATATTCTCTGGCGAATACATCTCGATTTTTACCATCTCTTCTTCGCTTAACGGCTCTATTAAGCCTTGATCAATTGTTCGTTCATTCTTAAACCAAGCGCCAAAATAACAATAAAAGCGAGAGATGTCTTTAGCACCTTGTGCTACTTGTTCTTCTGTTTCACCAACAAAAGTATGACGAAGCAGCATAATTTTTGGCCTTGGTTTGTCGCTGTGTGTTTCGCAAGCCTGATTAAAGCGTGCCATCAATAAGGCCACTTCCTCGTCACCGAGCCATAGCGGCGTTACTTGAACATTGCAATCATTTTCCAAAGCAAAGTCATGAGAGCTTTGATCTCGCGCAGCAATCCAAATCGGCGGTCCTTTGTCTTGATATGGTTTAGGCGCGCTTGTTGTTTGTGGGAAAGACCACTTTTCGCCATTGTGAGTGTAGTTTCCCTGCCAAAGTTTTTGTACTGCTGGCACCATTTCACGCAGCGCGCCACTGGCGGCGTAGGCATCAATGCCACAACCAACCCGCTCGTATTCAAACGAGTAAGCGCCTCGGGCAATACCAAGCTGCAAGCGCCCTTTGGTAATTAAATCTGCCATAGCAGCTTCACCAGCGAGTTTAATAGGGTGCCAAAATGGCGCTACAATGGTTGCTGTGCCCAGTTTGATATTTTTTGTGCGATGCGATAAATCGACTAAATTAGTAAAAGGATTGGGCGCAATGGTAAAGTTCATACCGTGGTGTTCACCCGTCCAAATAGTGCTAAACCCTCCTTTTTCGGCAATCAGGCACAGTTCAATGTACTCTTCGTAAAGTTGTTTTTGACATTGGTTTTTGTCAATGCGCTCCATGTGAGCAAAAAAAGAAAAATCCATGATACGTTCCTATTATTGATGATCAGGCTTTATAGCCTCAACTTTGCCATCGGTTTCTTTGCCGACATAAATACCAAAAGCGTTAAGCGCTCTTTCGGCAATATAGCGCTTCAACATCGTTCGGCTCCATTTGTCGCGTATCTTTTCAAACGGCACGTCATCAAAGTCAAAAAATTGACCGCCCTTTGCTTGCGTGGTACCAGCAACCTGGGCACGGTAATAAATCAAACTGGTTTTGTCGTCCCTGCTCTCAAACACTGAAAAAAGATAGTGCTCTGGCGCATCAATGCCAATTGCATGAAGGTTGCTTAGCAAAGTATTTTCATCATCGATAGAACCAAGACTTCTGGCCACAGGAAAATCAAAGTAGCCATCCTCTTGGTCAAGCAAAAAAATTTGATTACGACATTCTATGAGTGCCCCAACCAGTACTTGGGTGTTGTCATCCTCCATTGCACGAAGCATTTTTTGCTCCAAGGCTAGGTTGACATAGTTACCACGTAAAAACACCAGAGGTGTAATGATGGTGCTGTCAAACTCAAGCACCTTTCCCAGAAGAATGTAGTGATCACCTGCGTCTACACATTTGTTTTTAGCGCAGTCAAACCACGCAACAGTGTCGTTGATGATCGGGCTGCCGGTCGTTTTTGTTTGCCAGTTAACATTGGAAAACCTGTCTTCAACGGGGCTGGCAAAGGTGGTGGAAATTTGTTGTTGCTTTTCAGAAAGGATGTTGACGGCGAAGTGAGCACTCTCAGTGAATGCCTCAAGATTAATAGAGGCTTTGTCTATGCATATAAGAATCAGTTTTGGATCAAGCGACACTGAAGAAAATGAGTTGGCAGTAAAGCCAATCGGCTCACCCCTCGTATCCGTTGTTGTCACTATGGTAACGCCCGTTGGGAAGGCGCCCAAGGCGTGTCTAAATTTTCTGGCTTCTTCGTTAATCATTTTTTTCCATGCTTATTTAGAAAATATCCAAGGATTTTATTGGTCTTTTCTGTGGCTATATAAGCCATCATATGCGCCTCTTTTGCGATTGAGTAAAATTCGCCTCTCGGCGTCAACTCGGCCATCTTTTTTGACATCTCTGGTGTGGAGTTAGAATCATCGTCACCTGTTAAGTATAAAACAGACATTTGGAGTTGAGACAATTTATTCATAAATACCTTGTCTGAGAGTGCAAATAGTCGATAGGCTCTGCCATACCCATAGGGAGAAACAACGGATAGCCATTGTTGTATTTTTGCTATTTTCATTTTCTCTTTCGGGCTATTCTTGTCGCTAAACCAGCGTTCAAGTGTCTGCTTAATGCCGCCAACCTCGCTGGATGCAATGACTTGTTCCGCCCTTTTTAAGACGCGACTTTGTGCCTTTTCAGTTCGGTTGTACACAATGTTGATTGGAATCAAAGCGTTGATTTTGCTAGGATATTTCAGCGCAAAAGCGACACCAATTAGCGCGCCCATTGAATGACCAACAAGAGAAAAAGAGGCTAATTGCAATTCATTGCAAAGGCAATATAACTGCTCAACATACTCATCAAGGATCGGGTCTTCACTGGGCATTGGGCTCTTTCCGTGCCCCAAAAAATCGTATGAAATGATTTTATATTCTTTGGCGAAGTGCTCGGTTTGACCAAGCCATACATCGGCATTCATACCAACGCCGTGGATAAAAACGAGTGTTGAAGTAGATTCGCCAGTCACGGTGTAAGCCGTGCCATCTGAGGTGAATTCTCTTGGGTTTATAATTTTATCGGCACTCAAGTCATTCATTCTAACCCTTACAACGCTTTAAAAGTCATTAAAGGCACACACCGTTTTCACTCACTGCCTGCCGACTTGAGAAGTGTTAATATAGTTAGTTAATGAGGCGTTGTCAAGAAGATAGTATTTCAAGCCCTTGTTAGGTGTGGGTCGCTTCAAACAAAAACAAAAAAAAACGCGCGATAAGAAATTCTGGTATAAATGTAAATGAATCAGAAAGACCCAATTTTAAAATAACCAGAGGAAGTAATATTATGTCAATTTTTAAAAAAATGCAAAAAGCCTCAGAAGATCGTGACGCAGAGGCTTTCATGAGCCTTTTTCACAATGATTTCGTGATGGTCAGCCACCAAGATGGCAGCACAAAAAATAAGGATGAGCTTGGCGAAATGGTCAATTATATGATGTCCAGTGATGATTTTGTTGAAAGAGATCATCGCTGTCTTTTCGAAAACGAAACAGTGGTTGTTGACCACAGTTTTATGGATTTTCCAGATGGCACCAGCGAAGCCGTTCTTGCTTTTTATCAATTAGAAGACAGCAAGATTATTCGCTTGGAAACCGGCGCAACCTTGCTAGAAAAATAGAAAAAAATCCTTTTGGAAAAATAAAGCGCTAGAAAGGCGCTTAATTTTCCTTTGAAACCACTAATAATGGCCGAAACTAGTGCTTTTAGCCCGGTTATTGTGAATAAACGGTGATTTTTAGCCTGCCAATTCAAAATTTGGTAAATTATCCCCCTGAGAAGCATCTCTTGTCTTTTGGCAATTTACCCCATTAAAGTGGCGTATTTTTTCAATAAAAACAAAAAAAGGCGCTGTAAAAGCGCCTTTTTAAATTGACTAGAAAGTCTCGGTGAGCTCTTAGTTCACTACGTGAATCTCTACGCCGTTTTGCAATACGTCAGCAACTTGATTGGCTGCCATTTCAGCAACCACAATCGATGCTTCAGCAGTTGAGGCGCCAAGGTGCGGTGTTAAAATTGCCTTAGGGTTGTTGAACAAAACGTTTTCTTTAGCTGGCTCTGTTGAGAAAACATCGATAGCCGCACCTGCGATTAAGCCTTCGTTAAGTGCATCATTAAGATCGCTCTCATCTACCATGTTGCCACGAGCCGCATTGATAATGATTGCAGAAGATTTCATTTTTGAGAAATGTTCTTTGCTTATAAGTGGCTTGCCATCGGCTGCCGCTTTGCCGTGAAAACTAATAATATCACTTTGCTCAAGTAACTCATCAAAGCTAACATTGGTAACGTGAGGAAATTCAGCCTGACGTGACTCCAGTGATTTAGAGCAAACCAATACGTTGACATCAAAGCCACTAACCAAGTGACTAAGCCTTGCACCAATATTACCAAAACCAACAATACCCAAAGTTTTCTTGGATAGCTCGACACCTTTGATGGCTTTTTTCTGCCATTCGCCTTTGTGTGTTGTTTCGTCTGCGAAAGGAATTTTTCTAAGTGCTGCCATGATTAAAGCAAAAGCATGCTCAGCGGTTGCGTTGGTGTTGCCACCCGGTGTGTTCATTACCACAACGCCATTTTCTCTTGCTGTGGCACAGTCGATGTTATCAACGCCCGCACCTGCTCTAGCAATAGCCTTAAGCTTTGTCGCTGCTGCTAAGATGTCTTTTGTGACCGTTGTTGCTGATCTAACCAAAAGACCGTCGTATTCAGAAATGATGTTGATCAACTCCTGCTCTGATAGCCCTGTAATGACGTCAACTTCAATGCCTTTGTCGTTGAAGATTTGATCCGCAACGTTGCTCATTGCGTCTGAAATTAATACTTTATACATTATTTTACCTCTTGATAAGCCCATTCAATCCACGGCAATACTGCCCTCATGTCTTCGTTCTGTACTGTTGGTCCACCCCATAGTCTTAAACTAGGCGGTGCTTTCGGGTATCCACCAATGTCATATGCGACGCCTTCGTCGTCAAGTAGAGTGACGATTTTCTTAACAAGCGCCCTTTGATCGTCTTCATTCAAACTGGTGAATGATTCGTCTTTGATTTCCACTGTGATACTTGTTGAAGATCTTGCGCTTTCGTCATCGCACAAGAACTTAAAGGAATCACTGTTATCTACCCAGTCTGAAATAATTTGAAGGTTTTGGTTTGAATGCTTAATTAGAGCGTCGGCTCCACCGACTGACTCTACCCAATTAAGTGCATCCAGCACATCTTCAACACAAATCATGGATGGTGTATTGATGGTAGCGCCTGCAAAAATACCCTTGGATACTTTTAGTTTGTTTGCTATTCTGAATACTTTAGGCATGGGCCACGCAGGTGTGTGTGTCTCAAGTCTTTCTAACGCACGAGGAGAAAGCGCAATCATGCCGTGGGCACCTTCGCCGCCCAATACTTTTTGCCAAGACCAAGTAACAACGTCAAGCTTGCTAAAATCCATATCCATTGCAAATACTGCAGAAGTGGCGTCACAAATTGTCAAGCCTGTTCTGTCATCAGGAATCCAGTTTGCATCAGGAACACGAACGCCAGCTGTTGTGCCGTTCCATGTGAAAATCACATCGTTATCAAAATTTGCTTGGCTCAAATCAGGCAGTTGGCCGTAGTCAGAAACGTATGAGTTGACGTTTTCAAGTTTTAATTGATTGAGTACATCATTAACCCAATCGTTACCAAAATTTTCCCAAGCCAAAACATCAACACCTCTCGCACCTAAAAGAGACCATAGAGCCGCTTCTAACGCGCCGGTGTTGGATCCTGCCATAATGGCTAAAGTGTAGTCGTCTGGCAAGCCAAGAAGCTTGCTTGATTTGACAATAACGTCATTCAGTTTTGCTTTACAGTGCTTGGCTCTGTGCGATCTGCCAGTATCGGCATTTTGTAGAGCAGTTATATCCCAGCCTGGTCGCTTTGCACAAGGGCCACTGGAAAAGTTTGGATTTGATGGTTTTATTGTTGGCTTAGTTATCATAGTTTTTAGTCCTCAAAGTCATATGCTACCAGGCCATCTAATGGTTTTGGATCAAACCAAGTCGATTTTGGCGGCATTGTTAAATTTTTGTCAGCAAAGTTTATTACGTGTTCCATTGGTGTTGGGAAAAAACAAAAACCAATTTTAGCATCACCTGAATCAACCTTTTTTTCAATTGATTCCAATCCAAGAGAGCCAGAAATAAAACCAATTCTAGTGTCGTGTCTTGGGTCGCCAATATCTAAAATCGGATCAAGCAGATAATGATGTAGTATATTGATATCCAGATTCATCAGTTGAACCAAATCTTCTTCAGGCCCATCTTTTAATATGAGCGAATACCATTTTTTGTCTAAGTACATTCCAAATGTTTTTAACTCACTTGGTTTGTATGAAGAGCTCTGTTCCATCACCACGAAATTCTTTTCGATTTGCTCGATAAAGTCACTAGTGGAGTAACCATATAGGTCTTGTACCAGTCGATTGTAGTCAAGGATGCGTGCTTGGCTTTTTGGGAAAAGAGCCATCATAAAATAATTGTACGGCTCGTTGCCTGTGTGATCGTGGTTTTGGTGTTTTTTATACTCTGCAAACCTTGATAAGGCTGCAATTCTATGATGCCCATCAGCAACGTATGTTCTTCTGATAGCATTAAATAAGTCGCGTATTTGGACTACAGTGTCTTGATTGCTTATTGCCCAAAGCTCGTGTTGACAACAGTCAATGGCTTCAAAAGAATAGGTGGGTTGTGCTGTGATCAGCTCTGCCAATAATTCTGTTAATTTTTCTTCATCGGGGTAAACAACATAAATAGGGCCAATTTGAGCGTTCAGATTTTTAATTTGCTCGAATCTTTTCTGGGAGTTTTCGATATAAATTTTTTCATGACCACGAATGTGTAGATCATCATAGTCCGATATTTTTGCGGTGGCAATCATGCCAACTTGAGAGTGACCTTCGGTTGATATTTTGTAAATATAAAAAGAGTTGTCAGTATCTTTCGCTAGAACTGATTTTTCTTTCATCAGATCGAAGCGATCTTTTGCACCAATCTCTATCTCGCTATCAGTTTTTGTGTCTTTATAGTCTGGGCTAAAAATATTTAGATAGCTCCAAGGATTGCCTTCCTTGTAGTCCTTAATCGCCTCTTCAGAGAGGTGGTCAGTACTAGGAAGAGACACAGACGAAGCTTCTGCTCCTTCGGGTCTTAGTCCTTTAAATGGGTTGGCTAAATACATAATAGGTTGAGGCTAATAATTGACAATACAATTTTTGGCGGTGATTTTAGAACGTTAATCACAGCATAACATTATAAACACATTAGGGTCTGAAGAAGGTAGTTTTTTCCTTGTAAGAACAGTTTTTTCCTAATAAGAACAGTTCGTTAGACCTCAATAAGTTTCAAGAAATTTTATATAGTTAATAACGAAGTTAAACGAAAAATCTTAATCAAGAGCATAAGTTATTCTGTTGTTCTTGGCCTTAGGGCGAGGTATTTTTCCGAAAATACCTTCGTTTTTCATTAGAATTTAAAGTAATATCGACTATAATCTCATAAAAAATTAGAAAATAATCGAAATACAGTTAATTATTCACAAAAAACAATAAAAAAGGCACTTATAAGTGCCTTTTTATGTGAAATATGCCAAATTATGCCAATTATTGACACAAAAATTGTGTATTTCAGTTGATTTTTATAAAATTTAGAAAATTATCGATTTACTGGACCACCACCACCATTGCAGGGCGAACAAGGCGATCATTTAAGGTAAAGCCAACTTGTACAACATCAAGCACAGAGTTTGACTCTTTGTCTGGCATTGGAAGCATGGTGACAGCTTCATGAAACTCGGGGTTGAATTTTTCACCGACAGGATTAAGGGTTTTAACGCCAAACTTTTCAAGCGTTGAAGAAAATACTTTGTCGGTCATTTCCAGACCTTCGATTATGTGCTCTATTGTTGCATCCTTTTCACAGGCTGACTTTAAGCCCATTGATAAAGAGTCTTTGACTTCAAGCAAGGCCTTCACAAAGCCGTCCAATGCATATTTATGGGCATTTTCTAAATCTCTTATTGAGCGCCGCTTAATGTTTTCCATTTCTGCTTGTGAGCGCAAGACCTTATCCCAATTGACTTTGGCTGATTGTTGTGCAGCCGCAAGTTGTGTTTCAATATCGAGCTCTTCTTCTATCTCGGTTGTTTCAACTTTTGAATCTTCAGAGAGTTGTTCTTCATTGATTTTTTGATCTTTCTTTTTTGTCATTTTATTGTCCAACTAATGTATAGTTATGAGCTTATGTAGTCACTCTTTGAGATAATTCAAGGTCTATGTTCAACACAATTGGAATTATTACCAAACCAAACGATTTTACCAGCGAACAAACTGGAGTCGAGCTAAGTGTTTCTCTAAAAAAACAGGGCATTCGTCTTGCCGAGGGCACTGCTGCTATTAAAGAAAGCGCAGACTTGATTGTTGTTGTGGGTGGCGACGGTACCATTCTCAATACAGCACGCACTTTTGTTGATGATAACATCCCTATTCTAGGCATTAATTTAGGATATCTTGGTTTTTTAGTGGACTTGGCAGTGGAGCGTATGACTGAAGCCGTGAATGAGGTTTTAGAAGGTAAGTACATAAAAGAAAAGCGTGCTATGCTGCATTGTCAAATTGAGCGTAAGGGCGAAGTACTATCCACACACTTGGCCTTCAATGAAGCGGTTATCCATCGAAACCACACGCCAAAAATGCTTGACTTTGACTTGTATGTCGATGGTGATTTTGTCAATAATCAACGTTCAGATGGTCTAATTATTGCCACACCAACTGGCTCAACAGCCTATTCGTTGTCAAGTGGTGGACCCATAGTGCACCCCAGTGTTAATTCGATTACTCTGGTATCTATTTGCCCGCACACCATGAGCCATCGCCCCATTGTTTTACACGGCGAGAGCGAAGTGTTGGTTCACGTGCTGGATTCGCCAGAGCGCGCATCCATCAGCTTTGATGGGCAGTCATCGGATGAGCGGCCATCGACTCCGAGAGAGATAGGCGATCGTTTACGAATTAGGCGGCATGAGAATTTTGTGCATTTGATACACCCCAAACGCTATGACTATTTTAAAATTATTCGCTCAAAATTACATTGGGGCAGAAAGGTGTAGCGCCAAAGGCTCTTCCGAGTAACTATGATCATTTATGACACAATATGCTAGAACAGCTTTCCATTAAAAATTTAGCGGTTGTTGAGAGCCTCTGCGTTGACTTTCAAAATGGGATGACCGTGGTGACCGGCGAAACTGGCGCGGGCAAGTCAATTATGGTGCAAGCACTCAACCTCGTTATTGGCGGTCGTTCGGACGCTTCACTTGTACGTCAAGATAAAAGCAAAGCAGAAATTATTGCGACTTTTGCAATAACACAAAACACAAAACTAAAAAAATTCTTAGAAGAGCAAGATTTGGACGATGAGGGTGAGTGTATATTGCGACGTGTTGTTGGCAATGATGGTAGGTCTCGCGCATACGTTAACGGAACGCCCGTAACCCTGTCAATACTTCGAGATGTTGGCTGTCAATTAATTGACATGCATGGTCAAAACGAACATCAACTTTTATTGCGTACGCAACAGCACCGAATTTTATTGGATGACTTTGGCGAAACTCAGGCCCAAGTGAAATCGCTTAACAGCGTTGTACGAGAATATCAGCAAATAAGCAACGAGATTGCTCACATTCAAAAGGGTGGCGATATGATTGCCGCACAACAAGATTTATTGGCGCACCAGCTGAGTGAGTTAGTTGATGCACAACTTGAACAAGATGAGCTCGATATTATTGAAGAGCAGTACAAGATTAGCTGTAATGCAGGTTTACTGATAGAGAAAATATCGACTGTTTTGGGTATGCTTGATCACGATAGCGGTATTAATTCGCAACTTATTGATGTCGATAACAACATTAGCCACGCTCGAGAAGTGGACGAGAAATTGGAGTCGGTCGAGGCATTGCTCTCGAGCGCTCAAGTGCAAGTTCAAGAAAGTATTTATGAGTTGACCCATTATTTAAGCAAAGTTGGCGGCGATGAGACCAGTGCTGCCGAACTGGAGGAGCGTATTAACGAGCTTCACAATCTTGGCAGAAAGCATCGTTGTCAAATACCTGAATTACTCAATACGCAAAATACCATTCAAGACACGTTAGAAGGTATGGACGCATCCAGCGACAAAATCCAAAGTTTGCTAAAACAGCAGGCTAAATTAAAGACTGCTTATCGTAGTGGCGCTGGAACCCTGTCAAAGCAACGTCAAAGGTCTGGCAATAAACTCTCAAAAATGGTGAGTGAAGTGATGCAGGAGCTAGGCATGCCTGGCAGCGAGATTCAATTTGTACTCAATCCAAGTGCTGACAAAGTGCAGTTGAATGGCAATGAAGAGGTTGTTATTCAGGTGAAAACGAATATGGGCCAAGCTTTTAAAGCGCTCAATAAAGTGGCCTCTGGTGGTGAATTATCACGCATCTCATTAGCCCTCTCAGTGGTTACTAGTAAATCAGAGTTGTCACCAAGCGTTGTCTTCGATGAAGTGGACGTGGGCATCAGTGGCGCTGTTGCTGAAGTGGTTGGTCGTTTATTGCGAGGACTATCGTCACGCTACCAAGTGCTGTGTGTCACTCATCTTGCACAAGTGGCAGTTCAGGGTCACACACACATAAAGGTTTTGAAAAACGAGCAAGACGGCGAAACTTTTACCACAGTGCACCCCCTAGGCGACAAAGAGCGTACTGACGAGGTGGCGCGCATCTTGGGCGGTATTAATATTAGTGAAAAAACTCGTATAGCCGCTGCAGAAATGATTAGAACCGTGGCATAGATCGGATCAAAGAAGGTTCTCGAGTTCGCCAACAATGACATGGAGAGTGGCAAAGTCAGCTTGCTCATCTTCTTTAATCGACAGCATCATGATTCGCAGTCGCTCGATTTTGTCAGCGTAAGTCTGTAGAAACTGTTCTGCAGACCCTAATTCGATGGCTTTTTCGGCAAGATGGGAGTGAACAGCCCTCAGTTGGTTTTGCAACTTAAATTTTGCGCTTGAGTGCCAAGCATTGGTCACTTCTAAGGCGTTAATCCTAAGACTGAGCCAGCGTATATCTAAGTTTTTAGAAATATTTAAATAAATTGCCAGCGAATCACTTGTTTTGCTTTGGCTTTTTTCAGTAATGGCAATCACGTCTAGTGTGTGATATAAGCTCGTGGTGAGTGCAATTTTTTCGGCTAGTTTTTGAGGCAGGCCTTGCTTATTAAACTTGATGGTTTTGTGGCGTAGACCTTCGCTGCTTAATTTTTGAACGCTATCTTTAACCTCGTTATACTTTGCTTGGTAATTGTTTAGTGCATCACTGACATCAAGTTTGGGCTTATTATTCAATAGCCAAACAACATTCGCGCGAACAACCTTGGTTAAGGCGCTAATAGCCTCATATTGTATTTGGGCGTCAATCTTATTGTCCAATCCATGGATGGCTGCCAGCATGTCGTCAACGTCCAGAAGCTCAGCACTAATTAGATAAGCACGACATATTTGGGCGTAACTAGCGCCAGTTAAATTGTGCATGCGGATGTGAAAGACAGGACCCATGGTGTTAATAATTTTATTAATAACAACGGTTAAGATAATTTCGTCTTTCAGCCTGTGGTCATCGAGTAGATTTGAATACTGATTTGCAACAAGGGTAGGGAAGTAATTAACCAAATGAGGATAAAGCCCTTTTGCACTAGCCAAACCGGAATCTAGCAAGTTTTGATATAAATCCATTTTGCTATAAGCAAGCAAAACTCCAAGTTCTGGCTTGGTTAGGCATTTACTACCCAGTAATCGACTTTTTAGCTCTTTCTTGCTCGGCAAGTATTCAATCTCACGATCCAATAAGCCGGCCTTTTCTAAGTAGTTTATGGCCTCTGATTGGCCAGCTAGATTTTCTGGGCTTGGGCGAGTGTGGATACTGATAATTGCTGATTGTTCGTAGTTGTTCTGAAGGCATAACGTTGCCACCTCAGTCTCCATCTTTGCAAGCACTTTATTGCGCTTACTGGTCTCAAGTGTGCTGAGTAAAATCTTCAAGTTTACTTCATGATCGGAGCTGTCTACACCTGCAGAATTGTCGATGGCGTCAGAATAGCAGCGACCACCCAGCTGATCGAATTCGATGCGTGAATTTTGTGTCATCCCTAAGTTGCCACCTTCGCCAATTACTTGGCAACGCAGCTCGCTCGCTTTAACACGTGTAGAGTCGTTGGCTTTGTCTTGAGCATCAAGATGGGATTCGTTACTGGCAATAACGTAGGTGCCAATACCGCCATTCCAGAATAGTTCCGCAGGCGCTTTTAAAATGGTGTTTATTAAGGCATCAGGGCTGAATGTCTTTTGAGTTGTGCCCAGCGCTTTCATTGCCTCTGCAGACAATTCAATGGACTTGGCGCTGCGCTCATAAACACCACCACCTGCTGAAATTAATTTTTTGTCATAATCTTGCCAAGTGGTGTTTTCGGTGGTGAAAAGCCTTTCTCTCTCAGTGTAGCTGACGCTTGTGTCTGGGTTCGGATCAATAAAAATATGAAGGTGGTTAAATGCAGCTTTTAGGCGAATATGCTTGGAAAGTAGCATGCCGTTGCCGAAAACATCGCCGCCCATGTCGCCAACACCGACAACGCTGAAAGCCTCTGATTGGATGTCTTTGCCCATTTCGCGAAAATGACGTTTGACGCATTCCCAGGCGCCTCTTGCGGTAATTCCCATTTTTTTATGGTCGTAACCCACCGAGCCACCGGAGGCGAATGCATCGCCAAGCCAAAAGTTATGATTTACAGAAAGTTCATTGGCGATGTCGGAAAAACTGGCGGTGCCTTTGTCAGCGGCAACAACCAGGTAAGGGTCGTCGTCGTCGTGACGGACAACATTTTTTGGCGGAACAATAACCCCGTCGATAATATTGTCGGTCAGATCAAGCAGTGATTGAATAAAAAGCTTATAACAAGCAACGCCCTCTTCAAGCATTTTAGCCCGATTAGTAGGCAAGCTTCTAGGCACAAAGCCACCTTTAGAGCCGACAGGCACAATAACAGTGTTTTTAACTTGTTGGGCTTTGACTAGGCCCAGTACTTCCGTTCTAAAGTCCTCTGAGCGATCCGACCAACGCAATCCACCGCGAGCAATTTTGCCGCCGCGTAAGTGCAAGCCCTGAACGCGTGCGGAATACATAAATATTTCGTATAAAGGCACTGGTTTTGGTAGAAAAGAAATTTTCTGGGACTGAATTTTAAAACTCAGATAGTCGTCATTATTTTGGTAATAATTGGTTCGGACCATCGCCTCAATAATCTCTAAATAGCCGCTGATTACTTTGTCCTCGTCCAGCGATGAGACCGCTTCGAGTCGCTCTAAAATTCCTGTTTTTATGGGTTCTTGTGCTTTTGTATGTTCTTTGTTGTTGACATCAAATTTGGACTCAAATAGAGCGAAAAGCTCTTGACTCAATTCAGCATGTTTGGTTAACGTGCCAGTAATAAAGTTTTGGCTGTAACCGAAATTGATTTGTTTGAGATACACATAAATTGCACGAAATAGATTGGCTTGCCTAACATCCAGACCGGCACAAAGAACAAGCTGATTAAAGCCGTCATTTTCAATCATGCCCATGCAAATCTGTTCGAATGCTTGAAGAAATCTGTCCTTATCGGCTTCTAGATCAAAAGCCTGAGAGTCTTTTCGCAACAATTCAATATTACGAATTGCGCCTTGATGTTTACCAGCAGTATTAATTTTGTAAGGATGTTCAGAAACTACATTAACACCCAAGTTTTCGAAGACGGGAACAATATCGGACAGGGTTAGCAAGTGATCTTTGCTGTAAATCCTAAAGTTGACGCCGCCAGTGGAGTGCAGGGTGCCAACGAACAAGTCGGTGGCGAAATTGTCCGGCGATAATGATTCAAGCTTAAGAACATCTTGATATCCACGAGAAACACCGTAATCGTTGGTATAGGCGCGTGGGAATGCATTTTGATAATCATTAAATAAAGCCGAGTCAGAGCCACCCACTAACATCACGTGACGCAGTTCTGCGTACCAGTCATAAGCAATCGACTGGATCTCTTCTGCAAGCTCTTTCTCGCCTATTTTAGTGCTTGATTGGGTAAAGATATTAAACTCAATACGACATAAGACAGAGTCGAAAAAACGCACATCGAACAAAACAAAATCAGCTGCAAACAAAGTCTGCAGTCGTTGTTGGATTTTTTGACGCAACTCTGAATCGAAAATATCACGCGGCAAATACACCATGCTGGTGTAAAAATGTCCACACCGATCTTTGGTTAAGTACACATGGGTTTTGCGCCGTTCTTGATGGGTTAAGACGCTCTTGCCGATTTGCAATAACTTTTCTGATTTAATTTGAAACATAAGCGCTCGTGGAAAGCTTTCCAACAGATTTTGCATTGCTTTATAGTTGCAGCTGGTTGGGCGAAGCCCAGAGTGCTCTAGAACACGTTCTGCCTTTTCTCTGATGAGAGGCACCTGAAACACGCTTTGGTTAAAAGAGGTGCCGGATAAAAAGCCGACGAAGCAATAATAACGTTCGTCAACACGAACCGCTATAACATCCATTTGTCGAGAGCGGTGAATCTGTGATGTAACAGATAGCTTGGTCACAATTAGAGATGAAGGTCCAAAGGAAAGATTAGGGATAAATGGTTCGATCTCTTGATTATTCTCCAGCAAATAGCGAAATAATCCGGTGGCACTTTTACCGACAATTGTTTTCTGAGCTACATCCTGGCTAATTTCTGCACTGCCTAGAATGGCAAAGTTATGATTTTCTATCCAACGAATAAAGTCACTACAGGATGTTGGCGCTTTTTCGTCGATGAGCAGGTCAGCAATTTGGACTAAACGTTTGCGTGCTATAGACCAATCAGAAACCACATATTGAATTGCATCAATGCGTTTACGTATTCTTTTTGTAAGCAACGCAACACTCTTGGGAGGTAGGCGCTCAAGATGAAATTGCATAAAAGATTCAATTTCATTTTCATGGCCCTCGCCTTTTTTGTACGGCGAGAGATGGCGAATATCGCCTTTGTTGTCACGCCCAACTTCAAGTAATGATGCGTGAGTAAAGACAATGTTTGCGCCAAAACCATTAATACACATGATAAGGGTGTCACGAATAAATGGCTTGTCTTTGGTAATAACACTGATAACGGTATTATCTGTTTTGGCATTAGGGCTGGCAATGTTAGAGCCCTCAATGAGTGTCTCATTACTATGCCTTGAGGCACCTAAATCTAAGTGAATGTTGGCACATTGAAGCAAGTATTTTGCTTCGGAGGTGCTGTAGTCTGACGAATGCAGGCTGTGATAATAATGGGCGAGATTTTGCTTACTTTTCTCACTGAGTTCGACTCCTTGCGTTGCAAGGTCTTCGATAATCGTTATCATTTTAATTGACGTGCTTAATTTAAGGGCAGATGTTAGGTTATTATAAAACGCTTTTTAAATTTTTATTCCAATAAACACACATAAAAGAAAAATATACTGAATATTTTAGAACTTTCCCATCATAACCTTAAACTTTTACTGAAACCATTCGTGCCAAGTATGGCAATTTCAGTGTTGCTGAAGTCGGCACAGTCAAGCATTTAAACTTGATAAAACATACAGAGTGCAATCAAACTAAATTAGCTCCACATTAGGATTTTTCACTCCTTCTTGAGATAAACTACAACAATTCCCTCCTAAGTGACTTGATTAAAAACACTAAAACGGTATAATGTTTCGTTTGTGTGTGGGCAGAGTGCTTGACAATTGGGATGAAATTAGTGAATTCACTTATTCAATCCTCATTACTCGCAGTAACTGTTTTATGGTTTTCCATGAATGGTTTTGGCCTAGACGCACTTTACGGCGCATTTGTGAGTTTTTCGAACACTTGGTTGTTTGAATACTTTCTGAATACGCAAAAAGTGGCAGCCGATGCTGACGCTCAAAAGAGTTTTAGGGTGGCGATCAAAAGCAGTGTGCTGAGAATATTTTCTTTGGCAGTATTAACCTTGATTGGGCTTAGTTTGTTAGCACTTGATCCAGACGCACTCATTTTGAGTTTGGTCGTGGGACAGGTTGGATTTATACTAGATAGGTTTAGACAAAAATAATGGCACAAGGCGAATTAATTGAAGCAGGCGCTTATATTAAGCACCACTTACAGAATTTAACTTTCGGTCAACATCCTGACGGTACATGGGGTATTGCTCATGGCGCTGTGCAGGCAAAAGAAATGGGCTTTTGGGCATTTCATATTGACACCTTGGGCTTTTCTTTTGTTTTGGGTGCGTTGTTTTTATTTATTTTTGCAAAAGCAGCCAAGCGCGCTTCAGTAGATGCGCCAAGCGGATTTCAAAATTTTGTAGAAAGCATTATTGAGTTTATTGACGAGAACGTTCGTGGCTCTTTCAAAGGGAAAAATCCAATGGTTGCGCCACTTGCGCTAACCACTTTTGTTTGGATTATATTAATGAATACAATGGATCTCGTGCCAGTTGATTGGTTGCCATATGCGGCCCAATTGATGGGCGTTGACTATTTGAAGGTTGTTCCAACAACAGATCCAAACGCCACATTCGGTATGGCGCTCGGCATCTTCATCTTGATTCTATTCTTTAGTATTAAAGAAAAAGGTCTTGGTGGGTTTGTTGGTGAATTAACGTTACACCCATTTGGTAAATGGATGTTGCCGTTTAACTTATTTTTAGAAGGGGTGAACTTGCTGGCCAAGCCAGTTTCGCTAGCGTTACGTTTGTTTGGTAATATGTACGCTGGTGAGATGATCTTCATTCTAATTGCACTGTTGCCATGGTGGGCACAGTGGAGCCTGTCTTTACCGTGGGCTATTTTCCATATCTTAATTGTATTATTACAGGCGTTCATCTTTATGACGCTGGTAATCGTATATATGGATATGGCTCATCAAAAAGAACATTAATTTTTTAATAATTTTTACAAGTAGGAGTAAGAAAATGACTGAAGTACAAGCAACATTATTTTTAGCGGGTTCAATTCTAATGGGTCTAGGTGCACTTGGCGCTGCTGTTGGTATTGGTACTCTAGGTTCTAAGTATCTAGAAGGCGTTGCACGCCAGCCTGAGTTAACTTCAATGCTAAGAACGCAAATGTTCATCGTTATGGGTCTTGTTGACGCTGTACCGATGATCGCAGTTGGTATCTCAATGTATATCATTTTCGCGGTAGCTGGTTAATTTATTTCTTTTTCACCTAAATAAGGGTATTTGCTATGAATATTAACGCTACGCTGTTTGGGCAACTAATCATGTTTGGACTGTTTGTCTGGTTTTGCATGAAGTTTGTCTGGCCGCCACTTGTTGATGCGCTGGCTGCACGTAAAAAGAGCATCGAAGAAGGTCTATTGGCAGCAGAGCAAGGTAGAGCTGAGCACGCGCAAGCACAGCAAAAAGCTGAAGAGCTAATTGCGAGCACTAAAAACCAAGCGAAAGAGATTATTGATAACGCTGATAAGCAAGCTAACGTAATGATTGACAACGCTAAAGGCGCTGCAGTTGATGAGGCCGACAAGATTAAAGTTCATGCAAAGGCTGAGCTTGATCAGGAAGTTGTTAGAGCGCGTAACGAACTGAAAGACCAGGTTTCGACTTTGGTTATGCAGGGCGTTCATTCGGTCTTAGAGAAAGAGGTCGATGCCAAGGCGCATAAAGACATGCTTTCTAAATTGTCTCAATCACTATAGGTCAGGGCGATGGAATTATCAACAATTGCCAAGCCTTACGCACAAGCGATTTTTGACATTGCAGAGCAGGGCGGCTCTCACTCCGAGTGGAGCAGCCTACTAAGCACTGCTAGTGCAATTATGTCTGATGACGTAACGCAGGATTTTGTTGCTTCTCCAAACACAAGCAAGGTTCAAAAGATCCAATTTATTTGTGCGTTGCTTGAAAAAGCAACAGGCAGAAGCCTAAACGCTCAAGAGTCTGCGTTCATTAATCTGATTCTGAACAACGACCGTACTGAGGCAATAAGCAGTATTTCTGATACCTTTGAAGCCGCGGTTACCAATGCGAATCAAGGGAAGAACTTTACCGTTGTTAGCGCATATGAGTTAAGTGATGCAGAGGTCAAGGCAATCGTTGATGACTTGTCATCAAAGCACAATACAACAGTAAATGTTGACACACTAGTAGATAGCAATCTGACAGGTGGTGTTGTCATTAGAGAAGGTGACAAAGTAATCGATACATCAATAAAGGCAAAAGTAGACGCGTTGAGCGTTTGTTTGTCTGTAAATTAATTTTATAAGAGAGGTTCGTCATGCAATTAAACGCTTCTGAAATCAGTGATTTAATTAAAAAACAAATAGAGGGTTTTGACTTTTCAGTAGAAGCCCGTACAGAAGGTACAGTAATCAGTGTGAGTGACGGCATCGTTCGCATCCACGGTCTGGCTGATGCTCAGTTCGGTGAAATGCTAGAATTCCCGGGCAACACGTTCGGTATGGCACTTAACCTTGAGCAAGATTCAGTTGGTGCGGTTGTACTAGGTGATTACCTCCATATTTCAGAAGGTGACACGGTTAAATGTACAAACCGAATCATGGAAGTACCGGTAGGTCCTGAGCTTCTGGGCCGTGTTGTTAACCCGCTTGGAAAAGCTATTGATGGTAAAGGGGATGTTAATGCATCCGCTACACGCCCTCTTGAAGTTGTTGCACCGGGCGTTATTGAAAGAAAATCGGTTGATCAGCCAATCCAAACAGGGATTAAAGCAATTGATGCGATGGTTCCAATCGGACGTGGCCAACGTGAGCTAATCATTGGTGATCGTCAAACAGGTAAAACATCTGTTGCGATTGATACAATTATTAACCAAAAAACAGAAGACGTTATTTGTGTTTACGTTGCTATTGGTCAAAAAGCATCATCAGTAGCTGCTGTAGTTAATGTACTAGAAGAAAAAGGTGCATTACCATATACAGT